>CAWVZZ010000001.1:0-49275 GCA_963934745.1 uncultured Flavobacteriales bacterium
CTGTTACTGCTGTGCCCCCCGTTGACGGGTTAGGGTTGTCATAGACGTAATCAACAACAACTTCAATATTCTCAGGGTAATTATTAAAGTCCGTGATTTTTGTCTTGTCTTTGGATAGTTTTCCTAAAGGACTTTTCGAGCCAGGTCGTGAAGGAGGCTTGATCATGGCGACCTTCTCAGATAAGAATAATTCATCACTAGAAATCAAGTACAAAGTTTCAGTAGAATCATTGCCGATATCCATTGCTTCTATCTTCAAGCTAGCTAAAATTGGCGTGTTTATGTTCGCATCTTCAGTTTTTGCTAATGGACTTTCTGGATCGAAATAATAGGAAGTGTTTTCACCCCTTACTTCTATTCTGTCGAAATATCTCTCAAAGCTAATCACCTTACTACCGCGATAGCTGCCTCTGAAGTTGCCTGTTTGTAATACTCCGTCTTCTACTTGGGAAAAGTATATAAATTCACTGTTTAAATCACTCTCGCTTAAAACCATCCAAGATTTGCCAGATAATGTGTCCCTATAAATAGCGAACAAACCATCAAACATCTCAGAGGACTCAGTAATCTCACTTATTGATTTGAATCCAGATTTAGACGCTGATTTTTCATCCTTGTGTTTATCTGTTTTTTTCTTCCTTTTAAAGAACTGAGCGTCAGCTGAATTAGGTGTAATAACTAGAGCAGCAAAAACTAATGTAAATGCTTTCAAGAAAGTTCTTAGGGTCATATCTATTGTAAATGATAAGCCACTAATATAAGTTGAGATTTATGTATTAGCTCTCTAACTTCTTAAATCCTCTAGAAATAAATGATGCTAATTCTTCTCCTTCTAAAATACCTTGAGATAATCGAGCTAGATCAGCTGCTTCTTTGGCAATTAAGTTGCGTTTGTCCTCGTTTTTCTCTTCTAATAACTGCATAGCAAGAGGGTGGTTAGAGTTTACTGTAACATCGTATTTATCTGGCATCTCTCCGAACATTTGAAAGCCCCCTCCACCTACAGCTTGCTGTTCTTTCATCCGCCTCATCCACTCGGACCTAGTAATAACAAAGGGTGCGGAAGATGGTGACATAGCGGCGAATTTGATATCATAACCTTCGGCAGGGAATGCGCTTGTGATAACAGGAGTAAGGGTTTCCTGAGCTTTATCGTCAAGAATACTTGTCTCTGTTTCTTCTTTTTCGATTAATTTCTCAATTATATCTGAATCTACTCGCTTAAACTGAATATCACTGTGTGACTGTTCAAGCTTACCCACGATGTGTGCCGCTAATGGTCCTTCAATTGTAACGACTTTGTAGCCTCTTTCAGTTGCTTCATTTACAAAGCTGTGCTGAGTGATAGCGTCCGAAGTGTAAGGGATGATTATTTTACCATTTTTATCCTTTTGGACTTCACCTACAGCTTCAATAAGCTCATCATATGTAAAGCACTTCCCTTCGGTGTCTTTGTATAGATAGAATTTCTGAGAACGCTCTGCAAATTTATCATCGGTAAGTATACCATACTCAACAAATATCCTTAGATTATCCCATAAAGTCTCAAATGCTACTCTGTCGTTTTTAAACATTGAAGCTAGCTTGTCAGATACTTTTTTAGAGATATATCCAGATATTTTCTTTACGTTAGCATCCTCCTGTAGGTAAGAGCGACTGACGTTCAGAGGGATGTCTGGAGAGTCAATAACTCCGTGTAGCATAGTTAAAAAATCAGGGACTATGTTCTCAACATTATCAGTTATAAATACTTGATTTGAGTATAAGTGTATCTTATTCTTCTGAAGATCCATCGTCTTCTTCAGTGGTGGGAAGTAGAGTATTCCAGTCAAGTTGAATGGGAAATCTACATTTAAGTGAATATTAAAGAGCGGATTCTCAATATTCATAGGGTAAAGCTCTCTGTAGAACTTCGAGTAGTCTTCTTCTTTTAAGTCTGAAGGCCTCAGCATCCAAGCAGGGGAGGTGTTGTTAATGATGTTCTGCACATCAACACTTATTTGTTTCACCTTTCCATCGTCATCCTTATCTCCGCTAGCGTCATCTTGCATTTCTGAACGTGTTCCGAACACAATGTCAACGGGCATGAATTTGCAGTACTTGTTAAGAATTCCGCTTAGCCTTTGCTCTTCTAGGAATTCAAGGCTGTCTTCAGCTATGTGAAGAATAATATCTGTTCCAGCACTCTTCTTCTTTACATCTTCAATAGTGTAGTCAGGTGATCCGTCACAGCTCCATTTTACAGCTTGGCTGCCTTTGACTTGGCTTTTCGTGATAATGTCAACTCTTTCTGCAACCATAAAAGATGAGTAGAACCCTAGCCCGAAGTGACCTATGATGGCCTGTTTTGCATCATCGTCCTTGTACTTATCAAGAAACTCTGTAGCTCCTGAGAAAGCAATTTGATTTATGTACTTGTCTACCTCTTCCCCTGTCATTCCTACCCCCTTATCGCTAATAGTGATGGTCTTCGCCTCTGCGTCAATCTTAACTATTACTTGAGGGTCTTTTGCCATTTTATTAAACTCACCCACTGACACTAAAGTCTTACATTTTTGGGTGGCATCAACTGCGTTAGAAACTAATTCACGTAAGAAGATCTCATGGTCGCTGTATAAGAATTTCTTAATGATAGGAAAGATGTTTTCCGTCGTTACATTAATACTTCCCTTCTTTGCTGTAGTATTAGCTTTTTTCGTTTTCGTGGTAGCCATCTGGTAATTTTTCTTTTGTTATTAATCCTCATAATAACAATGAATATGCCATTACCTTTTTTCATTAAAAAACATGTCAGCTTGACACAGGACTATAACGGAGGTATCGTTTTAAGTCTGTCTGTCAGTAAAGTTGTATGGCTTTCTACGTCAGTATGTCAGTTAAATACTAATTCACAATAAGTTTACTGCTGAACCTTCCATTGCATGAAATTGTATACACTCCAGCCCTCCAGCTTGATGTGTCAATGGTGGTTTCTTTTAAAACCAGTGTTCTGTATATTTCCTTTCCTTCGGGATTGTAGATAATTAGATTCATCTCCTTGCCCACTACTGAAGATGAGATAGTAACCCTCTCTGTAGATGGATTAGGGTAGACAGTGTATCTAGTCGTCTCTAATTCACTTACATCTATGATAGGAGAATGATCATAGTTAAATCTATAAACAAGCCCGTCTTCAGGCCAGCCTGTCCACCCTGTAAAATCAGGGCTCACTTGCAGGGAGTCGAACTCTACATTTTCATAGTAAGGAAAGCCTAACACCTCTGGAGATCCATTTGCCCAGAGGAAATGAGCAGTAAAGTATTGAAAGTCCCAGTAGCTTGAAAGCCCAGCAGACATTGATGACCAGAATGTAATGTCATCAATATTATTTACAGTATTAGGTCCATAATGTATCTCTATCATGCCGTTTTCATAAAGCCATATTTGAAAGTTAGCCGTAGAAGCTGCGCCTCCAGTCACAAGCATCTCATAATCAAACCCTATGTTGTTGAATTCCAACTTATAGATTCTGTTTGGGGATTCTCCCACAGTTGTGAAACGGTGAGTTGAGCCTATGGATGTTGATGGATCTAATACATTGAGGACATCATTAATATCTATAGTAGTTCCGCTTATAAGATGAAATCCACCATCTGGTGTATAAACATCTATTCCTCCACCTATATCAGTTAATCTAACTATTGTAGCTGTATCGCCGAAGCAAGGGAAGTCAAACTGCAGGTTGAGAGTGACAATGGGAACATCCCACATCTCGGCTACGTTCAAAGGATACCAGTCATCTAGAGGAATGTAATCATCAGTAAATAACACAGCTGTATATGGCATTTCATCTTGAGCTATGCTAATAGTAGACAAAGCTAGAAAACAAATCAAACACGATAGCGAATGTTTCATTATTAAGTAGTTAAAAGTTGGGTAGTAAATCTTCTTTAGCATGATAATCGGTAACCACCTTTACGGCCTCCTCTGGAGTGTCTACAACGGTCATTAGATTCGGGTCTCCCTCAGAAATAGTCTTATATTCTTCAAGCATGACTTTAGTAAACCAGTCTATCATACCACCCCAGAAATGTGAATCATAAAGTATGATAGGGCGTTTTTTTAATTTGCCTGTTTGGAGTAGGGTTAGAGCTTCAAACAACTCATCCAATGTCCCGAAACCACCGGGCATTACAATAAATGCTTGACTATACTTGACGAACATGACTTTTCTCACAAAGAAGTAGTCAAAGTCAATAGACTTATCTCTGTCAATATATGGGTTGTCGTGCTGCTCAAAAGGAAGTTCTATATTCAACCCCACCGAAGGTCCTCCAGCTTCAAAGGCGCCTTTGTTTCCAGCCTCCATAACTCCCGGTCCACCGCCGGTGATTACCCCATAGCCTGCTTCAGCTAAAAGGGTTGCTATTCTTTGCGCGTCTTTGTATACTCGAGTTTCAGGTCCTGTTCTCGCGGATCCATATATTGATACACAAGGTCCGATTCTATGAAGGGATTCATATCCTTCAACAAACTCACTCATAATTTTGAAAATGGACCAGCTGTCTCTCGACATTATTTCTGTCCACGTTTTTCTTTTAAAGTTCTTACTCATTAACCAAACTTAGTCAGAATAACTTCGTTAATTCAATACTTTATGAAGAAATTTACCTGTGGCGCTTTTTAATTCAGCAGCGATTTCTTCGGGTGTACCAGTTGCAATAATATAACCGCCTTCTATCCCGCCTTCTGGCCCCAAATCTACCACGTAATCAGCGACCTTAATCACATCGAGATGATGCTCGATAACTAATACAGTGTTTCCTAAATTAACAAGCCTGTCTAACACGTCCAGTAACATTTGTACATCTTGAAAATGTAGTCCAGTGGTGGGTTCATCTAAGATGTACAGTGTATTACCCGTGCCTACTCGCGCTAACTCTGATGCCAGCTTAACACGCTGTGCTTCTCCACCACTAAGAGTTGTTGAAGGCTGTCCGAGGCTTATATATCCGAGGCCTACATCCTTTAGTGTCGACACTATGCGCTTGATTTTAGGATAGGCTTCGAAAAACTCAGCAGCTTCATTCACTGTCATATCTAACACGTCTGAGATGCTCTGCCCTCTATATCTCACCTCAAGTGTCTCCCTATTAAATCTCTTCCCTCCGCATGTATCACAAGGCACGTGAACATTAGGTAAGTAATTCATTTCTACAATTCTCACACCAGCTCCTTTACAGTCCTCACATCTTCCGCCTATGACATTAAAAGAAAATCTCCCGGCCTTATAACCTCTAATTTTTGCTTCTGGCAGCAAGGTGAATAATTTCCGGATAAGGTCCATTACTCCTGTGTACGTTGCCGCGTTTGATCGTGGTGTACGTCCGATAGGGGTTTGGGTTATAGCAATCACCTTATCTAAATTATCTAGTCCCGTAATCTTTTTATGGGGGAGTGGAATGCGTATGGGATCGTGAAGATGATTCTGCAGAGCAGGGTAGAGGGTTTGGTTGATTAGGGAGCTCTTGCCGCTTCCACTTACTCCACTGACACATATAAACGTCCCTAATGGCAATACGAGATCGACATTCTTCAAATTATGGCCGCGTGCACCGTGAAGTTTGATGTTCTTTTTTCCTTTTCTGCGCACATTAGGGACGGGGATTTTCAGGTCGCCTCTAAGGTATTTAGCCGTAGTTGAATCGGTGCTTAGATGTTTATCTGGATGTCCTTGAGTAACTATTTCTCCACCTAGTTTCCCCGCTCCAGGTCCTATGTCTACAAGGTAGTCTGATGCTAGCATCATATCCTCGTCGTGTTCCACTACGATTACAGAATTTCCTGCATCTCTCAGTGCTTTGAGGCTTGATATCAGCTTCATATTATCTCTTTGATGTAGCCCTATGGATGGCTCATCTAGGATGTAAAGTACTTCTGTGAGTCGTGATCCTATCTGCGTGGCGAGCCGAATCCTTTGGCCTTCACCTCCTGACAAAGACCTAGCTGGTCTGTCTAGGCTTAAATATCCGAGTCCTACTTCTACCATAAATCCTATCCTAGCTCGAATTTCCTTAAGTGGAGCCTTCGCGATAACATTCTGTCTGTCAGATAGTTTAGATTCGATGTTGTCGAAGAATTTTGAGAGTTTAATGAAGTCCAAACCTCCTAGATCCGCGATATCCTTGCCGCCCACTTTAAATTGAAGGCTAATGGGTTTAAGCCTAGTTCCACTACAGCTCGAGCATGGTACTTTGTGCATAAACTGTGTAGCCCAACGTTTCAACGGCACAGACTTCCCCTTAGTGGCAGCTTTCTCAACTATAGCGACTAACCCTTCGTATTTCACTCCCTCTCCCTTCGAACTGAATCTACTTTGTAATGTGATAATATCATCGGTGCCATATAGTATTATCCCGATAAGCTCGTCGCTCAGGTCTCCTACAGCCGTTGAAGCCTTTACCCCATGGGAGGTAATGATAGCTTCAATGATATTAGAGGTTCGGTTACTAGTTAATTCTCCGAGTGGAGCTATACCCCCCTTTTTAACGCTTTTCTTTGGGTCTGGGAACACGAGCTCTTTGTCAACTTTGGCAATTGTGCCGAGGCCGTTGCAAGTAGGGCAAGCCCCGTATGGTGAGTTGAAGGAGAAAAGGTTGGGTTCTGGTTCTGGGTATGCCAGTCCCGTAGTAGGGCACATTAAATTACGAGAGAAATGTATGGGTTTCGGGTTTATTACTCCGTGTTCTAAAACACTCATTGAGCCTTTGCCTACTTTGAGGGCTGTCCGTACAGATGCGTTAAGCCTACTTGAGTCCCCACCCACGATAACTCTATCAATAACTAACTCTATGTCGTGAACCTTATACCTGTCAACTTTAAATCCGGAATCTAGTTCTACTATTTCACCATCCACCCTGGCTCTGACATAGCCTTGTTTTCTTACGTTGTCGAAGAGTTCGCGGTAGTGACCTTTTCTACCTCTGATTAGTGGTGCGAGTAAGATGAGCTTAGTGTTGGAGAACCTAGCGATAATGTTCTCAGTTATTTCGTCATCGGTATATCGAACCATGGGTTCACCCGTTTCCAATGAATATGCATCGGCTGCTCTTGCGAATAACAGTCTTAGAAAATCATGGACTTCAGTAACCGTGCCTACAGTTGAGCGTGGATTACGAGTGACGGTTTTTTGTTCTATGCTTATGACAGGGCTTAGGCCTATGATACTTTCGACATCGGGTCTTTTTAATCCGCCTATAAATTGTCGAGCATACGATGACAGAGTTTCTAGATATCTCCTAGAGCCTTCGGCGTAAATGGTGTCGAACGCAAGGCTTGATTTTCCGGATCCGCTAACCCCTGTAAAAACTACAAGTTTATTTCGAGGAATGGTGACGTCAATGTTGCGAAGATTGTGTTCTCTTGCGCCACGAATTACTATGCTGTCTTGATTTTGAGGCATAGATTCGTATTTAATCTAAGCGTTTTAGCTTATAGCCCAGAGAGGCGATAATGATAGTCATAATAGGACTTACCCAATTGAAGATGCAGTATGGAGCATAAGCTAGAACTGCAACTCCTAGTATACCACTTTGAGCAACTCCACATGTATTCCAAGGGATAAGTACGGAGGTGACCGTGCCTGCGTCTTCAAGTGTACGGCTAAGGTTTTCGGGAGCTAGGTTTTGGTCTTCAAAAGGCTCCTTAAACATATTTCCAGGTACAACAATAGCGATGTACTGGTCGGAAGCGAGGATGTTGAAAGCGATGCAAGTACCCACAGTTCTAGCGATAAGACCTACAGCACTGTTTACACCTTTGATGATCTCTTCAGTTATGCGTTTAAGCATCCCAGTCGCCTGCATGACTGCACCGAAGGTCATAGCACAAATAATCAGCCATACTGTGTTCATCATGCCTGCCATACCCTTCGCTTTAAATAAACGATTAGCTAGGTCACTATCTGTTAGGTAGGTTGTTTCCATGGACATGGACGTCATCGTAGCTTTAAAAGCAGAGCCCAAGTAGCTAAATCCCTCTGCATTTCCGACGAGGCTTAAAATTGCACGAGGCTGGAAAATTACGGCTGTAAGAGCTCCTAGTAGTACGCCTATAAACAAAGCGGGTGCTGCTGGCATCTTCTTAGCGATTAATACTATCACAGCAACCGGCGCTATGAATAACCCCAGATGAATGTTGAATAGTGAGTTAACGGCTTCGCTAAACCCCTCAGATATAGTAGGCTCTACTGCGACGTTGTCACCGAAAAACCCCACTATTAAAAATACTATAAGTGCTACCGCGATACTAGGTATCGTCGTGATAGTCATGTATTTTATGTGCGTAACCAGATCCGTCCCGGCTACTGCAGGGGCTAGGTTCGTAGTGTCAGAAAGAGGTGACATCTTATCCCCGAAATATGCTCCACTAATAATGGCTCCTGCTACCCATCCAGTCTCAAGACCTAGGGCTGTACCTATACCTATAAAAGCGACTCCCACTGTTCCAATTGTGCCCCAAGAGCTTCCCGTTGCTAGTGAAAGCACAGCACAGACAATACAGGCCGCGAACAGGAATATCTTAGGTGTTAATATCATCAACCCGTAGTGAATGAAAGCGGGAATGATTCCAGCCATGAGCCATGTTCCAGCTAACGCACCTATAAGGAGTAGAATTAATATAGCCTCGGTTGAAGACCCTATGCTGCTTGCGATACTTTTATTAATGGTTTCCCATTTCACACCCTTCCACATTCCGATTCCCCCTGCGATCAACGCAGCAAAAAGCAAAGCAATTTGGTTAGGACCATAAGAACTGTCGTCTTTGAAAAAGTAAACGTCAGCAGCTAAGACAGTTACTAGAATTACTACGGGAAGTAATGAAAGTCCAAATGAAATTCTAGGGATGTTATCAGAATTCGAAGCCATAGTTCTTATTTCTGAACCTCTACCTCGTCTGGTGCTCCTGTTGGAGATAGAGCGTTTTTGTCAACTCTTACCTTTCCCGACTCGAGTTCAAGAACCACAGTAAGGTCGCTCACAGAAACAATCTTCCCGTGAAGTCCGCCTATCGTGACGACTTTTTGGCCTTTAGCAACATCTTCTCTAAAGGCTTTAGATTCTTTCTGTTTCTTTATTTGAGGGCGAAAGATGAAGAGGTACATAATTAGGAATAATCCCCCTAGAAGAATCCATGTAGGGCCACTACTAGTAGTTTCGACAGCTTGTAGTAAAAAGATGTTGAGCATGTTGTTACGTTTAATATTTAATATTCTACTTGATGTCTGAAGGCGTGTAATTAGGACCTATTACATCACCGACTAAGATAAGTTTAGTTGTTGCAGGAATAGCATTCGTGATTACATCAATTTCTTTATCCTGATGTCCCACTCTGTCGCTAGAGTCAAACTCCACTAAAATCTCTCCTTCACCGCCAGGAGATATGGGATCCCTAGGCCATTCTCTTGCTACTGTGCAGCCACAAGGTGTGTGAATGCTAGCAATTAGAAGTGGCGAGTTTCCAGTGTTTTTAAATTTGAAAGTATGAACAATCCTCTTACCGGCTGCTATAGTTCCGAAGTCGAGTTGGGTTTCTTCAAATTGAATAATCGGTGTCTTTTGTGGTGCGTTTTTCTGTGCCAAATCTGGTGCAGGGATATTAATCAGATCAGTACTTAGCCTTGGCGGCGTGTTCTCACAGCTGAAAAATAAGCAGACGCTTAATAAGATAAATATGCTAACTCTCATTGAGTTTAACGGGGTTTACACTAGTCCTCGACCAGTCTTTTTTATGTCACCTGAATCGACCAGTTTTATGAATAGTTGATCGAGGATTCCATTGATGAAGCCATGGCTTTTTTCAGTGCTGTAATATTTTGACAGCTCGATATACTCGTTAAGAGTAACCTTTAGCGGAATAGACGGGAATTCTTTTGCTTCAGCTAACGCCATTTTCATAAGAATCCTATCTGTTAAGGCAATGCGTTCAAGCTCCCAGTTTTGGGCTCCTTCCTTTATCAAGACTTCATTAGTCTCACCTTGAGCTAAGGTTTGGGCAAATAGACCCTCCATAAATTCTTTGTCGTCATCATCCTCTCTCCAAACCTGTAGCAACTCAACTTCGTCATCATCTTCCTGAATAGACTTAATTGTTTTTATTACCATGGAGCTCGCTAGATCTAAATCGTCTATCCAGAAAATACTTTCTTCCTCAATCATGTCTTGGAAGGCTTCCTGATTGATTAGGTTTTTTCTAAACATGCGAATTAGAGAATCTCTGTCGTGTTTGTAACCACGCTCATCAGATGCCATATATGCAGTATACTCATCATCTTCAACTAAGTCGCGGAACATGTTGCGTAACAACTCTCTTTTATTCCCCCATCCCATACCGAGTTCTTCTGTCTCAGACTTCAAGTTTTTACTATTAGCGAGTACTCTTAGTGGAGCATTGCGCACGAACTTGGTGTTAGGATGCAAATCTTCTGCAGTAGGAAGTTGTTTCTTTCTCCCAGTTTCGATGCGGTCAATTGCTAGTCCCTGCATGTCAGAGACCATATTTAATAGTAACAGATATAGCTCGTGCATCTTTGTAATGCTGTGATCTAAAGCGGATTTCGCCTTTACTGCGTTTCTCTCTTCGTCTTGGTAAAAACCATAGAGGATGTGAAAAATCTTAATTCGGATGTGTCGTCTGTTCAGCATGTCAATATTCGTTTTGCGAATTTAGGGAAACTGACGTGCCCTAAGCGGTCTAAGTACATCTACTTTTGTATTATGATTACACCTATTTGTAAAGCTCTTGTCATTAAGCCTCTGACTATCCTATTATTGAGTGTGTTGGCGCTAAGTATAGGCTGCACGAAAATCATAGAAATTGACATTCCAGATGCTGACCCTATGCTCGTGGTAGAGGGTAGTATAAGGAATGGAGAGATGCCATTTATTTTGTTGAGTGAGTCACAGGGGTATTTCACACCCATAGGGAATCCATTAGATGGTTTCTATTTAGGCGGAGCTCATGTTACTGTTTCTGTCGATGGTGAGACATATGAACTTGATGAAATATGCACTTCGGATTTGCCATTGGAACAGTTAGAATTAATTGCAGCAGGAATAGGAGTAAGTGTTCAGTCACTTACGATGTTTCCTCTCTGTGCCTACACCTCTCTGACAGAAGTTAACCTGATAGGAGCAGAAGGCAAGGTTTACGATTTACATGTGGTTCTCGATGACTATGAGATTAATGCTACCTCGAAGTTAAATGTAATAGTGCCATTAGAAGAAACGTTTTTTTTCGTCCCAGCCACAGCTGACCAGGATAGCCTAGGATACATTAGCAATACCTACACAGACCCTGACACTTTAGGTAACTCTTACCGATGGTCTTCAATGCGAATTAACCAATATCCGCAATGGCACGAGCTAGCGGGGATGAAGAAGGATGCCGCATTCATTTACCCACTGGGTTCTCCATGGGATGATAGCTTTATTAATGGACAGCAATTCACCTTTTCTATGTTTCGTTCTCCTTCAGAGTTCGACGCTCATACTGCAGAATATGGTTTTTGGAAAACAGGTGATACTGTTCTTGTGAGACTTGAGTCCATAGATCAAGTAGCTTTTGATGCGGTAATGAGTTTCGAATCTGCCTACTCTGCTCAGGGTAATCCATTTGCTCCACCCACGAATGTGTTGTCAAACATCGAAGGAGGTTTAGGATGGTGGATAGCTTATGGTGCTTCCGTTGACACAGTTTTCTGTGGACTTTAACTAACTTGCTCTCATGAATATGACTTTTCGAAACTCATTATTATCCTTTCTTGTATTAGTTTTAATAAATCAAAACGTCGTCTTTTCTCAAGATGTGAAAACGGAAACGTGGCCAGTTATTAATGTGGCCATTCACGAATCTGGCGCTCACGTTTCTCATGCGGGTTTAGTAAGCTTTACGGGTTCTACAATTGAAGTCGAAGTCAAAGGCGTTGCAGCAGATATTCTCGCTTCCACCATACAGATTAACCTACAGCCTGGCGTTACCCTTCAGTCTATGCGTTATGAGGTGATAAACCGCAATGGTGTTAGATCCGAGCGGCTTGAAGAGGTAAGCCTCTCCATCGACAATCTAGATAAGCGAGTTAGAGTGTTCGAGGTTCAGATTAACACTTTACTTGAAGAGAAACAGTTTCTTAAAGCAAACAGGAAAATAGGTTCACATCAAGAGGTGCTGCTAGTTGATGATGTGATTGAAATGGCTGACTTTTTAAGAGAGCGTAACCAGGAAATAGGTTTAGAAATACTTGAGGCGGAAATTACCGTAAAGATTATTAAAGAGGAACTAAGTAGCTTACTCGTGATTAAAAACGAGTTGCTAAGTTTGGATGCAGATAAAGAAGGGGTGGTACATATGATACTCACTAATGTTGCCGCTAAACCAAAGTCGTCTCTTATTACTCTTAGCTACTTAACTAAATCGGCAAGCTGGTCGCCAGAGTACGAGGTGAATTATGTGGGCTCTTCTGTGGTTTTTCAACGTAATGCTGTCGTGGTTCAATCTTCTGGAGTTGACTGGCAGGGAGCTGATATAGTGTTAGTGAGTGGAAAACCATCCGGTTCACTAAGCCCGTCAGATTTTGAGGACTGGGTAGTTTCCACAAATACTCAATCGAAAATATCAAATCGAGGGGCTAGGTCGAATAGTACGTTTGTATATATTGATGAGATGCACATGAAGGAAGTGTCTGATGAAGTGGAGTTCGAGGATGACACTTTCGCAGGATCAGCTCGTTATCATTTCACAGTTAAGCCTAATACCATAGTTAATGGTGATGGCAAGCCGGTTAGAGTTGAAATAAACGAGTTTACACTATCAGGTGATGTGCGCTATTTTGTTGCCCCTTCTGTTAGTTCTGAGGGGTACGCAACAGTTAGATGTCCAGACTGGTTAGGGAAAGATTTGATGAGTGGCTGGGCCCAAGTTGTATCGGGTAATTCTTATCTAGGTAGTTTTTTCATGGAATTACCCACTGTTGGCGATACATTAATCCTGCCGTTGGGTGCTAATCCTCATGTCCTTTGCTCTAGAGAGCTTAAAACTGAGGAAAGTAAATCGTCTGTTTTTGCTGGTAAGAAGACTGTAGTCCAAACCTGGGAGCTGACCGTAGAAAACGACAGTGACGACCACATAAGTGTAGATCTAGTTGACAAATTTCCACGAACGCTTACTAGAAAGTCAGATGTAATTCTTACAGTAGTGGCTTCAGAAGGCGGGGTAGTAGACAACATCAACCACGAAGTGGTTTTCGCTCTTGACTTAATGCCATTTGAGAAGAAGGTTGTCACAGTTGTAATTACTGCGAAATATCCGTCTTCAGCTAGGATTAATAATTTCTAATATCCGTTTCGCAACTTCTTTAGAAGCGCCACTATTACCAAGTATCTGTCTAATCTCCCCGAATCCTTTTAGTTGGTGAGATGGTGCTTTAGCAATGGACTTAAGGCAAGATGTGATGTTCCCTGATGTGCATTCATCCTGAATCAATTCGGGCACGAGCTCTCTGTCGAGAATCAAGTTAGGCAATCCAATATATTTCACTTTTACAACAGCTTTAGCCGCGACATATGTCAGCTTGCTCGTCTTATACACCAAAACATGCGGTGTGTCAAGCAGCGCCGCCTCAAGTGTAGCAGTACCTGATGCGATGAGAGCAATCTCTGCCCCGGAAAGCAGGTCCCTTGTATCCCCAAATATTACTTCAACTCCTTGATCGTTTGCGGCTTTATAGTCCTGCGGCTCTAATCCCGGCGCCCCAGCTATAACTGCACTAAACCCTTCCATCTCCGCTGCAACCTCCAGCATAACCGGAAGCATCTTCTTAATCTCCTGCTTTCTCGACCCAGGAAGCAACGCTAAAACCTTAGTCTCAGCTGGTGGCTTTTTCACATCGTCTATGGAATCTAAAAGAGGGTGCCCGCAGTAAATAGAATTCACACCACCTCTCTTAAGCAGTATATCCTCAAAAGGAAGGATAGGAAAGACTGCCGTGTAGTTTTCTGCTAACTGCTTAATCCTACCAGCCTTCCATGCCCAAATCTTAGGTGCAACGAATTGAAATGTATTTATCCCTTTTTTATGTGCCTTCTTAGCAATTCTCATATTAAATCCAGGGAAGTCCACAAGTATTAACGCGTCAGGGTTATACGCATCAATTTCTTTCCAACATCTATTCAAATTTCCGGTGATCTTTTTAAGATTCACAATGACCTCATAAAGCCCCATATACGCTAGATCTCTATAGTGCTGTGTTACTCCCACTCCAGCCGCAGTCATTTCTGCGCCTCCCCATCCCTGAATTTCCACGTTGTCTAGCAGTGCTAATTCCCTAGCAACTAGAGCGCCATAAATATCTCCAGAAGCTTCGCCGGCAACGATAAATATTTTTTTCTTTCGGCTAGACATCAGTATCCTCTATGATATGCCTGCTTGCATCTGTAGCCAAATAACTAATGGAACAGAAACCATTATAATCATCATAATACCCTTGCAGAATTTCATCATATCTAGTTTAATTCCGATAAAAAAGATGAGGATGTTTGCCAACGTACTTATTGTAATGAAGTTATCCGTAACCATTGCGTAGGTAGAAAGGTTAGCGAAATATATCAGGCTATGACCAGATGACAACGACCAATACACCCCGAATATCAGAAGACCTAAAAAGCCTCCGATTATCCCCGAAATCAAACCTCCGACAATAGTATCTAGTTTCTCTCTCATTTATCATCCATATTAAGACCCCAAGAATTTATTTCTGAAATTACTTTATGAGCTGTTAGATCAAACTGTGTAGGAACTATCGAAGCATAACCCATTGCAAGCGCATGTTCATCGGTGTCCTGTCCCTTATCATTATTAGTAAAAGTCCCTTTAAGTAAGTAGTAAACTTCTTTGTTCGGCGCGATCCTTTCATCGAATTCATCTTTCCAGTAACCATCGGACTGCCTACAAATCTTCACTCCCTTAAGCTCTTTCTCTGAGACCTTAGGAATATTCACGTTCAGGCAAACTCCCTTCGGAAGCCCACGTTCAAGTACCTCTTTGCACATCATTCTAGCTACCTTCTTTGAGGCACTGAAATCTGCATCGGGGTCGTGGTCCAAAAGAGAAAAGCCAATTGATGGGATATTCTCTACAGCTCCCTCTATAGCCGCTCCCATAGTCCCGGAATAAATAACATTAACAGAGCTGTTACTTCCGTGATTAATACCACTTATTAATAGGTCAGGCTTTCTGTCTAGAATCTTGAAGATAGCCAGCTTCACACAGTCTACTGGTGTTCCAGAGGTGCTGTGAGCGGTAACGCCTTCCACAGGAAAGTTGAACTTTTTTATCCTCAGAATATCGTCGATAGTTACTGCATGACCCATTCCAGATTGCGGACTGTCAGGTGCCACAACATGAACTTCGCCTAAGTCAGAAACAGCCTCTGCTAGAGCTTCAATCCCGTTAGAGGTAATCCCATCGTCGTTTATGATTAATATCAGTTTAGGCACGTTCTGGTATTCTAGTTAATGCTTCAAGGAAGAACCCCCAAAACTTCTGTACAGATGAAATCTGAACACATTCGTCTGGGCTATGCGCTCCTCTAATGTTAGGACCGAACGAAGCCATATCCATATCTGGATAGTTAGTGCCTAAAATCCCACACTCAAGTCCGGCATGACATGCCATAACCTTCGGGTCTTCGTTATACCTCTCGACGTAAAGAGCTCTTAACATCTCAACTGCGGCTGAAGAGGGGTTAGGTGTCCATCCTGGATAAGCCCCACCTCTTTTCGTTGTAAGTCCCGCTAAAGTAAATGCGCCTTCAATGGATCTGGCATGATCTAGTTTCTCGGAATCCACAGAGCTGCGATTTAAACATTGGATGTTTACTTTTCCATTTTCTACTTCTATTCGAGCGAGATTGTTTGAGGTTTGGACTAACCCCACAATATCCGGACTCATCCTGTGAATACCCACTGGGCAAGTCTGAATAGCTAGTAATAATGCATTCTGCACATCTTCAGGCAGAGCGTGAGAAGGGCTATCCTGAGTAGTCCAAGTAATATTCAGCCCCGAATCAGTAGTCTTGTATTCGGCAGCCAGGTCATTTGCAGTAGCTCTAAGAGCATTCTCCAGGACCTCCATATCCTTATTAGCCAGAACTATTAAGGCATTAGCTTCACGAGGGATAGCGTTCCTAAGTCCTCCACCATGCATCTCACTTAATCTAAAGTCAACACTTTCAAGAGCTTCTAGAAGAACACGGTTTATTAATTTATTCGCGTTAGCAATCCCCTTGTGAATATCCATTCCGCTATGGCCGCCACTAGCTCCTTTTACAACTATATATACCCCAGTATTTCCTTCGCTTATAGTTTCTTCTGGTGTGTACGTTCCCGACGAGGTTAAGTCTACTCCGCCCGCACATCCGATGCTTATCTCATCATCATCCTCAGTATCTAGATTCAAAAGGATAGACGCTTTAAGAAAGCCACCCTTTAGTCCTAGCGCCCCAGTCATTCCAGTCTCCTCATCTATCGTGAAAAGTGCTTCAAGTGGTGGGTGTGGAATGTCGTCACTTTCAAGTACAGCTAAGATAGAAGCTACTCCTATTCCGTTGTCGGCGCCTAGCGTAGTTCCCTCTGCTCGTACCCAATCCCCATCAATATACATTTTAATGCCTTCAGTCATGAAATCGAACTCGGTATCGTTGTTTTTCTGACAAACCATATCCACGTGGCTTTGCAGAACTACTGTTTGTCGGTTCTCCATGCCTGATGTTGCGGGCTTTCTCATTAGGATGTTATCCACATGATCCTGAGTTACTTCGAGGCCGTGTTCTTTCGCCCAAGAGACTAGCCATTCACAAACGCGTTCCTCGTGTTTTGATGGTCTAGGGATGGCATTTAAGTCGGCAAATCTGTTCCAAAGAGAGCTAGGTTCTAATTTGCGAATAGGTGAAGACATCGTTGTTTGAGATTTTTCTGTTTAGGTTTCGCAAGTTAGTACAGATTCCTCGTTAAAAACGGTTGAATAATTGTGGAAAAAGTAGTGTATTTTCAGTGGATAGTCGATGACTGATTACACTAACTTGTGCCTCTTCATGGCAGAACAAATTAGCTATACAGAGGATAACATCAGATCCCTATCGTGGAAGGAGCATATTCGTATGCGCCCCGGTATGTACATCGGTAAAATCGGCGACGGTAAAGATGCCGATGACGGCATATATGTCCTTCTAAAAGAGGTGATGGATAATAGTGTCGATGAGTTCACTATGGGTAATGGAAAAACCATAGAGGTTAAGATTAAGGACGGCCAGGTTAAAGTTCGAGATTATGGTCGCGGTATTCCGCTCGGGAAAGTTGTAGACTGCGTGTCTAAAATTAATACTGGAGGTAAGTACGATTCTAGAGCATTTAAGAAAACGGTTGGTCTAAATGGAGTAGGTACTAAAGCAGTTAATGCATTGTCTTCAACTTTCATTGTAGAGAGTGTTAGATCAGAAGAGTCGAAGACAGCGTCATTCAGCATCGGAGAGCTTATAACCGATGAACCCATTCAAGCATCTGTTAAGAGAACTGGTACTATTGTCACCTTTACGCCAGATGATGAGCTGTTCAAGTCCTATAAGTACAGGATGGAGCACGTTGAGAAATTATTGTGGAATTACGTATATCTTAACACTGGACTATCTATTTACCTAAATGGTGATAAGTTTAAGAGCGACAGAGGTTTACTTGACTTGCTTGAGGCAGGAATGGATGGCACTCCTCGATACCCTATCATTCATATTAAGGGTGAGGATATTGAAGTTTCGATCACTCATTCGGATTCTTATGGAGAAGACATTCAGAGTTTTGTAAACGGTCAGTACACTCCACAAGGCGGGACGCATCAGGCAGCTTTTAGAGAGGCGTACGTTAAGGTTGTCAGAGATTTTTTCGGTAAAGATTACGATACAGGAGATATCAGGTCGGGTATAGTATGTGCTGTTAGTGTTAAGGTTGAGGAGCCTGTTTTTGAATCCCAAACGAAAACCAAACTCGGCTCAAGTGATATGGGCCCAAAAGGACCCACGCTCAAGACCTTTATGTTCGATTTTCTAAAAAGAGAATTCGACAACTTTCTACATAGAAATCCAGAGACTGCTCAGGCACTACAGGGTAGAATCCTTCAGAATGAGCGAGAGCGTAAGGATTTGGCAGGTATAAAAAAACTGGCGAGAGCGAGAGCAAAGAAGGCATCCCTTCACAATAAGAAACTGCGCGATTGTAGAGTTCATTTAAACGATAAAAAAGACAGGAATGAAGATTCGACACTCTTTATTACGGAGGGTGATTCTGCTTCGGGTTCTATCACTAAGGCTAGAGACGTCGTGTCTCAGGCTGTTTTCTCACTCAAGGGAAAACCCCTCAATTGTCACGGATTAACTAAGAAAATAGTCTACCAAAACGAAGAGTTCAACCTTCTTCAAGCCGCACTAAATATTGAAGATAATCTAGAGCAGCTACGTTATAACAAGGTCGTGATTGCAACAGATGCCGATGTTGACGGCATGCATATTCGCTTATTGCTAATCACCTTCTTTCTACAGTTTTTCCCCGATCTAGTTAAGAAGGGTCACCTGTATGTCCTTCAAACTCCATTGTTTAGAGTTAGGAATAAGAAAGAGACTATATACTGTTACGACTCCATAGAAAAGAAAGCTGCGCTTGAGAAAATCGGTGTAAGAGCTGAGATAACTAGATTCAAGGGTCTAGGAGAGATCAGCCCTGATGAGTTCTCTCACTTTATAGGAGAAGACATGAGGATCGATCCTGTCGTGTTAGGCCGCGATGCGAACCTCCAAGACATGTTAGATTTCTTTATGGGTAAGAACACGCCAGACAGGCAGAAGTTCATCATCGATAATCTTAGAGTTGACAAAGATGATGCTATTCAAGCCGATACAGATGACGCCACTAGCGTTGTAGAAGAGGAATCGTCAACAGAATCAGTAGAACAAGCTTAGAGGTATGATTGATACAGAAAACACAGGCGACACCCAAGAAGAGAGGGATGATGATTTCTCGCATGGAGACAATGGAGGTCAAAGTGATGAGATGGACCATGTCGTAAAGGTTCAAGGCATGTATAATGATTACTTTCTAGATTATGCATCTTATGTAATTTTAGAGAGAGCTGTTCCACATCAGTATGATGGGCTTAAGCCCGTCCAAAGGCGAATACTCCATTCGCTTGACGAGATGGACGATGGCAGGTTCCACAAGGTGGCTAATGTCATAGGAAACACTATGAAGTTCCATCCTCATGGTGATGCCAGTATTGGTGATGCTATGGTTCAAATAGGCCAAAAAGAACTCCTTCTAGACTGCCAAGGGAACTGGGGTAACATTCTCACTGGAGATAGAGCAGCGGCGGCTAGATACATCGAGGTGAGGTTGAGTAAATTCGGGAAGAAGGTTCTGTTTAATTCGAAAACTACGACTTGGCTAGCTTCCTATGATGGTCGTAATCAGGAGCCGGAAACTGAGCCTGTGAAATTTCCACTTTTGTTAGCTCAGGGTGTGGAGGGGATTGCAGTGGGTTTGGCATGTAAAATACTTCCGCATAATTTCCACGACCTTATTGATGCAAGTATCGCCACCCTTCTAGGGAAGACGTTTAAACTAGTGCCTGACTTCCCCAGTGGTGGAATGGCGGATGTTGAGCTTTATAACGATGGTTTGAGGGGAGGTAGAATTCGCGTTAGAGCGAAAATTGATAAGCTAGATAATAAGACCCTAGTTGTGCGTGAGGTTCCTTTTGGGGTCACGACAAGTTCGTTAATTGATAGTATTCTTAAGGCTAACGACAAGGGTAAGATTAAAATTAAGAAGGTGGAGGATAACACGGCTAAGGTTGTGGAAGTGGTAGTTCACCTGGCGAATAATGTCAGTCCGGATAAGATGCTGGATGCTCTTTATGCGTTTACGGATTGTGAAGTTAGTATTGCTCCCAACGCTTGTGTGATACTGGATGATAAACCTCAGTTTATAGGTGTTACAGAGATACTAGTGAAGTCTGCAGAAAGAACTAAGTATCTTCTAGGCAGGGAGCTTGAGATAGAGTTAAGCGAGTTGCAGGAGTCTTGGCATTTTAGTTCTTTAGAAAAAATATTCATCGAGAACAGAGTCTATAGAGATATAGAAGAATGTGAAACTTGGGATGAGATTTTAGAGAGTATCCACAAAGGATTGAAGCCTTACACAAAACACTTACTGAGAACCGTAACCGATGAAGATGTTACAAGACTTACTGAGATCAGGATTAAGAGAATTTCTAAATTTGATGCGTTTAAAGCGGATAAGAAAATCGCCAGTTTAGAGACAGATATGGATAGCGTTAAACATAATCTTGCTAATCTCACGGATTATGCAATAGATTGGTTTAAAACGCTTAAAAAGAACTTTGGTGCAGGGAAGGAGAGAAAGACAGAGTTAAGAACTTTTGACACAATCGACAGGTCTAAAGTGGCTGTGGCGAACTCAAAGCTGTACGTCCAAGCCGAAGAAGGATTTGTGGGTACAGGTTTAAAGCGTGGAGAAGGTAAATTCATAGTTGACTGTAGTGACATAGATGATGTTATTGTTTTCCTTCAGGATGGGACTATGCAAGTCAGTAAAGTCAGCAGCAAAGCCTTCTTTGGAAAGGATATCATACATGTAGCGGTTTGGAAGAAAGGTGATGCGAGAACCACATATAATGTGATTTATCACGATGGAGCCTCCGGTAGAAGTATGGTGAAGAGATTTAATGTAAAATCCATTACAAGGGACAAGGGATATCCTGTCACTAAAGGAACACCTAAGTCAAAACTATTATATTTCTCGGCAAATAGAAATGGTGAGGCAGAAATCGTAACGGTTTATTTGCGTAAAAACCCTAGATTGAAGAAGCTAAAACTGAACTTAAACTTCTCGGATATTAGCA
The DNA here is from genome assembly GCA_963934745.1 of uncultured Flavobacteriales bacterium. Lineage (GTDB taxonomy): Bacteria > Bacteroidota > Bacteroidia > Flavobacteriales_D > Sanyastnellaceae > UBA974. The sequence goes on from CAWVZZ010000001.1 coordinate 20,998, forward strand.
TCAAAGGCAGGGCTTCTGGAGGAAATATAGTTTCCAAGTTCCCTGTAAATAAGATAGAGCTTAAGGAGTCAGGTGTGAGTACATTGGGTGCGAGGAAGGTTTGGTATGATGAAACAGTCAGGCGTCTTAATGGAGATGGAAGGGGAGTGTTCTTAGGCGAGTTCAATGCCGATGATAAAGTCATGGCACTGCAGTCTGATGGAGTTTATTCTCATACAAGTTTCGATTTAAGTACTCACTTCGATGATAAGATGGTGTCAGTTGAAAAGTGGGATTCGGAAAGACCTGTATCGGCAATTTACTTCGACGGAGAAAAGGAAGATTGGTTCATTAAGCGTTTTCTTCCAGAACTATCAGTAAAGCCCGTTAGCTTTATTACAGAGCACGAGGCATCAAAGCTGGCTTTTGCAACTTCTTTATATCACCCACAAGCAAGGGTGAAATACAACCGAAGGTTCAAGCACACTAGAGATAGAGAAGATGAGATAGTAGAAATGAGGGGGTTCATAACGATTAAAGGCGTGAAGGCTTTAGGTAACAAACTCAGCTCATTACCTATAACAGAGGTTCTTCTAGAAGAGCCTAATAACGACCTAGAAGCATCTACAGCTGCCGGTATCGCAGAGGCTAGACAAGCTGACGATATGATTTCTGAAGCCGTGTCAGAGGTAGATTCTGAGGAAATACCTCCTGAAGTTTCAGAGGCGAATGTAGGAGAAGATGGGGTACCCGAAGAATCTCCTGAGACTGAAGAGGGGCAAGGTTTACTCTTTTAACTAATAAGTTTTGAGAGTAGATAGAGGGAAGGGCCCCTGGCCCAAATCTAACGACGAAGCTTCCGTAAAGCTTTGGTTTATGTCACGCATAGAAAGTGGTGTTGAGGGTGCTGAAAGAGAGTCTTTAACTAGGTTTTGTTTAAATCATGCCAGCGGTAAGACTAAAGGTGAGCGATTAATGGATAATTATAAATATCCTGAATCTGTTTTAGAGGATTTGTCGATAATAGCAGATAAACTGTCTGATCATAATCCGATACAATACATTTTGGGTTCCACTAACTTTGATGAATTAGAATTTAAAGTTGATCATAGAGTCTTAATTCCTCGTCCAGAAACTGAGGAGTTAGTGATGCATGTCGCGTCCGAATTAAAGAATGGTTTTGACGGTAGTGTCTTAGATATAGGAACTGGCTCGGGCTGCATAGCTGTATCACTTAAACACAGATTCAACGGGGCGCAGGTATATGGAGTTGATGTAAGCAAAGACGCCCTAGAGGTTGCTGCAGTTAATGCAATTGAAAATAACTGCAAGGTGAGTTTTATATGCTGCGATGTACTTGAGAGTAGGCCCTATGGTGATAAGGTCTTCGATGCGGTAGTATCTAATCCGCCATATATCCCGTATAAGGAAGTTGGGTCTTTGTCACAGCGCGTTCATCGTAAAGAACCCGCAGTAGCTTTGTTTGTAGAAAATTCAGACCCGCTGATATTCTACAAGCGAATCATAGAGTTGTGTAAACACGGCATGTTAAGGCCTGGTGGTGTATTAGCGATGGAATGTCACACTGATTTCGCAAGTTCAGTCGAGAGGCTGCTTCTTGATAGTGAACATCCTTGGGTGAGGGTGAGTGTTGTTAATGATTTACAGGGCCTTCCTAGGCACGTTATTGCTCGACTTGAGCTATCTTGACAACTATGTCTGAGGGACTAAATAAAGAAGAAGCTAGGCGGAAAATCCAGAGACTTCGTGATGAACTTCACGAGCATAATCACCTGTATTACAATCTGGCAGAACCCGTGATAAGTGATAGAGAGTTTGACGAATTGATGAAGAGCCTAGAGTCCTTAGAGTCTAGTCATCCCGAGTTCGAAGATGACTTGTCACCTACAATGCGACCAGGTGGTGATCCCGTAGATGGATTCGAGAAAGTTGCTCATGAACAACCCATGCTTTCTCTGTCAAACACCTACAACGAAGAGGAGGTAGAAGATTGGATGGGTAGGGTTGAAAAAGGACTTGAGGGGGAGCAGATAGTATATGTGATGGAGCTGAAGTACGATGGGGTTGCTATCAGCTTGAAATACAAAGGAGGACGTCTAAAAGCTGCTATAACGAGGGGAGATGGGGTTACAGGTGAAGACATAACCAGTAATGTGAAGACTATAAATACCATCCCGCTTTTACTTAGAAAAGGTGCGCCCGAAGAGTTTGAGATTAGGGGGGAGATTTTCTATCCCTTTAAGGAGTTCCAGCTTTTGAATGAGCTGAGAGAAGAAAGTGGATTGCCGTTGTTTGCAAATCCTAGAAATACAGCTGCAGGATCCTTGAAAATGCAGGATAGTAAAGAAGTAGCAAAGCGAAATCTAGACTGCATGATGTATGGTGTTATAGCTAAAGATACATCTGAGGGACATAGAGATGATGTTGAGTTAGCAAAATCGTGGGGGTTCAGAACTCCCGACGTGAAGCTGAAGATGATTGCAACGAGTAAAGATGCTCGGGGGGTGATGGATTTTATTGCTTTTTGGTCTACAGAAAGACACAACTTACCATTCGCGATAGACGGAGTAGTGATAAAGGTTGATAAATACGATCAGCAGGAGCGTTTAGGCCTCACATCTAAAAGTCCACGGTGGGCGATTTCATACAAGTTCGAAACAGAAAGGGTGAGGACGAAGTTGTTAGATGTGGTATACCAAGTAGGGAGAACGGGAGCGATTACACCAGTAGCGATTTTGGAGCCTATACAACTTGGAGGCACTACAGTTAGGCGGGCGTCACTACATAATGCAGACCAAATTTCACGATTAGGTCTACACAATAATGACTTCGTGTATGTAGAAAAGGGGGGTGAAATTATACCTAAAATTGTGGGAGTTGATGCTGGATCTAGATCGGGGACGATAGATATGTTCAGCCAGGTATCTTTCCCAGAGACATGCCCTGACTGCTCTGCTGATTTAGAAAGAGAGGATGGAGGAGTAGCTCATTTCTGTCCAAACACTGCTGGTTGTAGTACTCAAGTAAAGGGTAGGATAAATCACTTTATTAGCAGGAAGTCTATGAATATAGATGGACTTGGTACGGAGACGATTTCACAATTAGTAGATGTGGGTTTAGTAAATGATGTGAGCTCGTTATACGAATTAAAGATGGAGCAGTTGTTACCTCTTGAGAGGATGGCTGAAAAGTCAGCTGAAAAGTTAGTTGAGGGAGTGAGGTTAAGTAAAAAGGTGGCGTTTGAGAGAGTGATATTCGCTTTGGGAATAAGGTTTGTTGGAGAAACAGTCGCAAAGAAGTTAGCAAAAGCTTTTTCTAATATTGACTCATTGATGAGTGCTAGTATTGAAGAGCTAGAGGAAGTAGATGAGATCGGCTCGAGAATTGCTTTAAGTTTGACGGAATTTTTCAGTATTGAGGAGAACCAGGATTTGATTATAAAGCTCAGGGACTTCGGCCTTCAAATGGAAGTTGAAGTAATTGAAGGCTCTACAAACAAGTTTGAGGGGATATCTGTAGTTGTGAGCGGGGTATTCGTGATTCACGATAGAACGGGAATAAAGAAACTGATAGAATTACACGGTGGCCGTGTGAGTAGTTCCATTTCTAAAAAGACGACCTTCATCGTAGCGGGGGATAAAATGGGGCCGAGTAAGAAAGCGAAAGCAGAAAAGCTAGGTATAGAAATAATATCTGAGGAAGAACTGCTTGAGAAGGTGAGGTAGTCTTTTGATGAGGTTTAGTCTGCAAAAATTTCAAGTACACCTTTGTAGCTGCCAGTTTGTGTATCTCCACACGTTGAGGTGTAGTATATATCTATAATATATGCTCCGCTGTGTAGCATGTCTCCGTTGGATCTGCCATCCCAAGAAAGAGGAACCCCATTACTCTCATGTACTAATTGACCCCACCTGTTGTGAACTGTAATGTCGTATCTGTCAAGAACTTGAAGTGGGTCTATCTCCATAATTGAAGTCTCCTCGAAAAATGGTTTAAGCACATCATTAAATTCATCTCCATTAGGTGTGATTACGTTAGGGAATGCAATTGAAGAAATGTCAATAAAGGCAAATTCGTCTAGTTCTATAGTGGTTGATTCAGAAGAGGTTGTACAACCATTTTCATTAAACATTATGGTTAAAGTATATTCTCCAGGTAGTTGCGTATTGGGATTTATGATCCATGGTTCTGTTAGTCCGCCTCCTTCACTCCACGACCATTCAATGATGTTATCGTAACCCCATGGTTCTATTTCTGTTCCAACAATCTGAACGCTAGGAGTTTCGCAAGAAATAATTCCGTTAGGATAGCCGAGCGAAATTTCAGGGTATGTAAAATCTTCTTCGATAGTTATTATGCTAGAGTTGACGCATCCGCTTGAAGGATTTGTTACAGTCAAAGTGTAAGTGCCGCCAGCAGTGATGGTGGGGGACGGGATGTTAGAGTTGCCGAAGAATGTTCCGTCTTCAGTATCCCAAAAAAACTGAGCGTCAGCATTGTCTGAGCTTCCCTCCAAAGAAAAAGTAGGGGTGTAGCAATTTAGAATTCCTGCACTGCCTGAAGATGCAGAATATGAAGCTGTGTCAATAGTTATTTCTTGTAAGTCTTCTGCTGCACACTCTCCGTCCTCCGAGACAACGGTGACGATGTAAACACCACCCGATGTTGTTGTGGCATTAAAGCCATCTATTTCATCATACTCGCCCCCCTCAGAAGCTTCCCATGTGATATTAGTGTTAGGGTAGTTCGTTGTTGCAGCAAAAGTGATTTCTGAGACATCACATGTGATGGCTGTAGAATTAGAATACAACTCCAGTTCAATAGGTTCTACAATTACAGCGATGGAGTTGACTTGGATGTATCCGCAAAAATCCGTGTATATAACGGTATAAATCTGTGTGGAGGGTGGTGTGGCTATGGGGTTGAATATGCTAGGGTCGTCTAGGTAGACAGTTGGGAACCAAGTGAATGACGAATTGATGTCACCACCGGCTATTAGTTGCGTGGAATTGCCCGGGCAAATATTCACGTCATCAGAAGGGCTAACGTTTTCATATAAACATACAGATTGAGAATTGTACAAACTTCCTGTAGACGCTGTAAACCCCCACCACACTTCACTTTCTCCCTCAAACACCTCGTTAATTAAATCTATGGTTGTTCCTAAGCGAAATTCACAATCAAAGTATACATCTAATTGAAAAGTAGATGGATTCCATCTTATAGTTATGGCGTGGTTTAAACCGTCTTCTATTTCTTGATTTTCTTCATTAGCTAATACAGGGCCAGCTAATGAATTATTATTGTTGTGATCGACGTTTCCGTTTTTATGTATTGCTATATGATCGCCGAATATATCACCTATGCCCTTGTTTTGGAATGTATCAAACTCAATACCCAAGCTAGGTGTAAGGTTGCCGTAACCCATGCCGTTACCAGCATTGCCAACTGCTGTGGAGCTTTCGTTTTGTAACACGAACATCATACCGTCGGCACCAGGTATCTCTCCAGGTTCGTTGTTTAAATCGCCGAAATTCATTGTGAACTGCAACTCGAACGTGTCATTAAGGTCTATTAGCTCTTCATACCAAATAGAGCCCATTTGGTTAGTGGTTTCTGCCGTAAGCTGATAGCAATTGCTACCCATGTCTACTCCGTCGCCTTGTAGCGAGTATTGAGCTTGGACAGAAAGTGATGACCAAAATAAAACAATATAAAAAAGTAACAGGTTTTTCATTACGCATTGCAAATTACTTAATTTCCCTGAGTGACACATTATTTTTCAGAAATTAACGTGAAATTTTAAATTCAGCCTTCTTCCAGTAAGGTAGTTAGGTATAGCGTACAGACGGCCGTTTATGTCTTCTATCCACGTATGGTTAATGGTGTTGTTTATTGCGAGGAGATTGAAGACTTCAAGTGATACATACCCACTGGAGTTGTTTCGTTTCTTAGATGTGAATAATTCCTTGGAAAAACCCAAATCGACACGCCTATATGCAGGAGTTCGTAACACGTCTTGATAGCGATTCATTGTCGGCGGTCCGTAGGGGAGGCCAGTACCAAAAAACAAACTCAGAAGTACTTTGTAATCTGGATTTCGCGGCATTTCGTCTTGGAACAGAAGGCTTACGCTAATGCGTTGGTCACTAGGTCTAGCTATGTTTCCAGGAAAAATGGTGTCAGATGTAGCAACTTCATTATTCCAAGTGTATCCAGGAATAATCAAATCCCCCTCATCGTTATAATGGTTAACGTAAAAATCATCTACTAAATCTTCTTCAGTTTTAAGTGCGCTAACTCTCATCCAGCTTTGAATGCCTTCGATAAACTCACCATTTAGCATCATGTCGATTCCAGTAGCATACCCGCTTGAATTATTTGTGGCATAATAGCGCTGCCTGACGTTTTCTACTTCGTAGGGGATGAGTTGGTCCAAATCCTTGTAATACATCTCGCCGACGAACATAAAGGGGCGATCGAACATCGTAAATTCGTGGTCAACACCGGTAACGAAGTGTATGGCTCTTTGAGGTTTAATGTCTGGATTAAGTACCCCGTCAACTCCACGCATTTCTCTATAGAATGGAGGCTGCCAATAGTACCCACTTGAAACACTCCAGGTTGTTAAGGGGCTGTTTCTAGCGACGTAGCTAATGTGTGCTCTGGGCCCGCCTACAAGATGCGTGTTAGAATAATCGGAACTAGAGGTCTGTAGGTTCCAAAGGTGAAGCCGTGCCCCTAGATGGGCGTTGATAGTTCCTTTTCCAGTAGTAATAGTCCACGTGTCTTGAGTGTAGCATGTTATTCTATTAGATCTTACCTCGTTTGAAGCTTTCAGGAGGTTGTTAATTGTCAGTGGCTGAAAATCTTGAGCGGAGGGGTCGGTAAAACCTACGCTATCTTGTGGATGAGGCGAGATAAAGTCCGCTGAATCGACGAAGGACCATTCTGAGAGTTCGTCAAAGATGAATTCTGTTTGGACTTTAATACCATACTCAAAAAAATGCCCACTCTTTTCAAGATTAACGGAACCCTTAATTGCAGTTGAAATTACAGTTGCTTCAAGCTGGTTTCGTGCGTGGTTTAAGAATCCACCTATCCCTAAATTCCCAGCAGCTTCACCGAAATCATCGGAACCCGGATCTAATTCCAAATCGTCAAGCCTGTAATAACCCAGAATGTCGAAAGACTCAGTTTCTACAGTTCTAAAAGCCGAAGATATCCATCTAAGCCTAGAGTTTTCTGTAACCCTTTCAATAGCTAAAGCCCCGAATCCAGTCTGGTAGGAGGTTTTCTCCATTCCATTGAAGTATATCGTCAGTCTTAACGCTTCGTTGATGGTTCCAACATCAGTCTCTCTTTTTTGAGGTGTAAATTGATAATCGTTCTCTCCGTAAACACCTAGAAGCTGCACTTCCCAAGGGCCGTATCCGTCGGGGTCCCAAGTGATATATGTCTGTGCGTCTAAGTATGAGGGTTTGTACTCTCCACTTTCGTCTAATGATCCTAGAACGTATGAATTGTTTCTGTATCTAATGCCGGTGTTAATGCGAAACTTACCGTTTGCAGAGAGGTCATCGTGTTGGATTTGTGCGCCCATAAGACTAACTGTCGCTTGGGTTGAACGCTTAATAGGTTTACGGTAGTGTATATCGAGAACTGAACTCATTTTATCTCCATACTTGCTCTCAAAACCACCAGCACTAAAATTTATTCTATGTACCATGTCTGGATTAGGAAAGGAGAGTCCTTCTTGTTGGCCAGAGCGAACAAGGAATGGTCTGTACACTTCAATGTCGTTTACATAAACAAGATTCTCATCGAAACTTCCTCCACGAACATTATATGAGCTTGACAGTTCGCTAGTGAAGTTAACTGGAGCTTGAAGGAGTACATCTTCAATAGTTCCTCTGGGACTAGGTATACGGCCAGCTATTTGCGGATCTATCCTTCTAATAGTTACGTCTGTTTTACCGTCGCCTATAACCTCTGCTTCACCGATCTTGATTGTATTTTCTAAAACGAAATTAACTATGGCTCTGTTAGTTGCACCCAACTCTATTGAATACTCTTCTGTTGAGTAGCCAACCATTGAGCACTTAAGTGTCCACGGCCCTTTATGCGGGAGTTTAATTGTGAATAGCCCATTCTCATCTGAGAATGAACCAAGTTGTGAATTTTCTAGGATATACACTGATGCTCCTGGTAAGGTTTCGCCGTCTGTGCCGTGAACTATACCGGATACTGTTAATTCAGATTCAGATGTTTGAGCTTGTGACATAGCACAAGTGAACAAGGAAGTGAGTAGAAGTAGTATGTATTTCGTCCTCAACATTTATCCTAATCTTTCTTTAGGTCACCGTTTCTAAGGGCTTGTATGAATTTCGCCCAAGCTACTGGATTAAGTAAGTTGTTTGTTTGTCCGTGGCTCTGGTTATCCTGCTGAATAGATATCTGCCTCAGTTGTTCTGTTGCAGAAGCTTGCCCATCTAATCCGATGTCAACAAGTCTGTCATAAATTTCGAATGGATCAGCAGCCATGTTCCCAGGGGAGAATTCGTTTTCATCGAGGCCTAAAGCCATAAATTCCTGCTTGAACCTATCGCGTGATGGCCAAGGGTATACGAAAGCCTGGTTTACCATAACGGTGTCGTGACTCATAGCCTGAACTATACTCACACGGTTTCTCTCTCCTCCGTCGGGGATAATGACGGTTCTGGATAGATATCCAGTGCTAGAGAATTGTAGGGTATCTCCTTCGAGGGCTGGGATGCTGAAGAATCCATTAACATCCGTCGTGGTTCCTCTTTGGTCTCTAATCCTATAAACAGTAGCGTAGGGAAGAGGGAAGAGGGAGTCTCCCGTCACTACAAGCCCGCTCACCTGCACAACGCTGACATCGGTTGAGTCTGTAATCGCGGACGCGTTAGAGCTGAAAGCTAATATGGTAATGATGATTAGAATTATATGTAAGAGGCGCGATCTAGTCATATTAATTAGGCTTGTTCCGTTTTGAATTCGCTGGTGACATGGAATGTTATTTCTGGGAAGTTATTCATTTCCATTTGGAGTAGGAACTGTGATGGAGCTAGGTAAACTTCATTGCCGTCCTTGTCTGTCACGATGTCGTTCGCTTTGATGCGTCTGAATTCACTAATTTTCTCAGGGTTGTCAGAAACGATCCAACACGCTTTGTGGTAAGGTTTTGCTTGGAATTCACACTTAGCACCGTATTCGTGTTCTAGTCTGTATTGAATTACCTCGAACTGAAGTTCTCCAACGGTGCCGACAATCTTTCTGTTTCCTGCTTCTCTTATGAATAGCTGGGCAACACCCTCGTCGGTAAGCTGTTTAATGCCTTTTTCTAGCTGCTTGCTTTTCATAGGGTCTTTGTTAACGAGCTCCTTGAATATCTCGGGACTGAAGCTGGGTATGCCTCTGAACTGTAGGATTTCGCCTTCGGTTAATGTGTCACCTATCTTGAAGTTCCCCGTGTCGTAAAGTCCCACCACATCTCCTGGCCATGCTTCTTCAAGGACGCTTTTGTCCTGGGCTAAGAATGTAGCAGGGTTAGCAAATTTTATTTTTTTATCAAGCCTTATGTGCTTGTAAAAGGTATTCCTTTGGAATTTTCCAGAACAAACCCTTAGGAAGGCAATCCTATCTCTGTGTCGTGGATCTATGTTCGCGTGTATCTTGAAGACAAAGCCCGTAAACTTCTCTTCTTCAGGGAGTACAAAGCGAGTACTAGTTTCTATAGGACTGGGGTCTGGTGCTATCTTAATGAACGTGTCTAGCATCTCCTGTATCCCAAAATTGTTTACAGCACTCCCGAAAAACACGGGTGCAACTTCGGCGTCTAAATATGGCTGTGGGTCCCATTCGTCATAAACCCCCTCTATTAATTCTACATCCTCTCTCAACTGTTCAGCGTGCTCGCCTACTAACTCATCCAGCTGCTCATCAGCTAGATCTTTTATATCTATAACTTCTGTAGAAATCTTCGTTTTATCAGATTGAAACAATCTAACGTTGTGGTCGAATAGATTATAAACCCCTTGAAACGTAGCACCCAAGCTAATAGGCCAGCTCAATGGCCTCACCTGGATGTCGAGCTTAGTCTCTAGCTCATCTAATAAGTCGAAAGGATCCTGTCCTTCAAGGTCCATTTTGTTGATGAACACAATGACAGGTGTCTTGCGCATACGGCAAACCTCCATTAATCGCTCTGTTTGGGCTTCCACACCTTTAACACAGTCGATTACTAGAATCACACTGTCTACAGCTGTTAATGTCCTGTATGTGTCCTCTGCGAAATCTCTGTGACCTGGTGTGTCTAGGAGGTTGATGAGCATGTCCTTGTAGTTAAAGGCCATGACAGAGGTTGCTACCGAGATTCCACGTTGACGCTCTATCTCCATAAAATCGGAAGTAGCTGTCTTTGTGATTTTATTATTCTTTACCGCACCCGCTGTTTGAATCGCCCCACCGAATAATAGAAACTTCTCTGTCAACGTGGTTTTACCAGCATCTGGGTGAGAGATAATAGCGAATGTTCGCCTTTTGGAAATTTCTTCTTTTATCGTTGACATCTTGTTATAAAATCAGGGGCAAAAGTACTAGGTATTATGCCTACTGCCTGTGATCTGGACGTAAAGTTATTTCACTAATTATACCGCGACCGCTAGCTTGAATTACCTGCAAAATGCTTTCCGCTACGAACTCAGAAGTCATGCCCTTTTCGAAATTAGGCCTATACTCTTTTCTCAGCTCTTCGTTTCGTGTTCTGTCTATAAAGGGTGTGTTCACAGCTCCTGGGTTAATAGTGGTGACGGCAAGTTTGCCAGAAAATTCTATTCTCAACGCTTCACTCATGGCAAGTATTGCATGCTTTGTTGAACAATACACTCCGCTATTAGGAAACACCTGCCTGGCTGCAACAGAGCCGATGTTAATTATATGTCCCTTGCTCTTTAGAAGATGAGGTAGAGCTGTGTGTATGGTTCTAAGAACGCCAGTAACATTTACATCTACCATAGATTCCCATTCTTCCATCGTGCCTTCATCGAGAGGATTGAAATACCCGATACCCGCATTCGGAATAAGCACATCGATGCTGCTAAATGAGTCAATAGCTTGTTTAACTGCTTTTTTTATAGTGTCCAAATCTCTCACATCTCCAGTTATAAACTGAAAGCCCCCATCATATAGCGCGCATTCATCAGCCAACGCCTGAAGTGCCTCCTTTCTGCGTGCGACACCAAACACATTGTGTCCAGCATAGCAAAGCGCACGTACTGTACTAGAACCTATGCCGCTTGATGCGCCTGTAATAAAGATGTTCATTCTTATTTATTTCTGCGAACTGTTCCACTGATGAACACCTACAACTCTGTCGTATCCATCAAAGTCAGAAAAGTACACTATGATGCTGTAAACGTTATTCGTGATAAAGTGATTCCCTTCAATATCGGCTGTTAGGCCAGGCTCTTCAATACTAGAGTTCACATCTTTTACTAGATATAAAAAGTCGTAATATCCTTGTTTTAGAAGGAGGTTACCCTCATAAGCTGATTTCGCAAAATCCCACTGAAGTCTATGTGTGGGGAGGCATTGACCATTACTTAAATCTCCGAAAATAAATATCTCACGACCGTGAATTTCATATGGCATGGGTAGGCTGAAGTGAGCCCTGGTGTAATCACTACCAGTGTGGGCTTCGTATCTGTCGTTGGAAATCACGAATCTTCCATTGATGTCTGGCCAAGCAGTGTGGTAGGTGTACGTCCTGCGTTTGCTATCTTCTAATCTATGATGGTAGGTGATGTCACCCTCAGCAATTCCCGCGACCCCTCTAGCAACGTAATGCAGGCTTTTTAAATCGGCGTAACGATACGAGTTTCCACCGGGAAAGACATATCCAGATTGCGTGAAGTCGAGTTCTCTACCTTTAATAAAACGGGGTTCGAGGCCACTCATAGCATTATCCCAACGACCATTCTGCAACACTGTAGCCACTAAGTTTCTGTACGGATCTTGAAAGCCGTAGCTCTCTTCTGTGATAGTAAAAGCAACTTCTTGGTGGGTCCGTCTTAACGCGATGTCAACAGGTTCCACCACTCGTGCTTCTATGGTGCATAAATCCTCGTACACCACGAATCTTTTCCTTATGACCACGTACTCTGGATCGCTGGGGTCGAATACCTCTAGAATGTAGTTTCCGCTTCTAGTCCAAACCATATCGTCACTTGGCAAATCAATGCGGTAATGTGTGTAAATAACCTTAGTTCCGAAGCTGTCTTCCATGTCATCGATAGCTATTTCATGAAACCCATCAATATATTCGCTTGGATGCAAGTCACTTTTCCACCAATCATTTGTGCAATGAATGACCCTTAAGTTGTAACTATTATAGTCAGATGTTAAGTCGTCGAATCTGAAAGTTAGCCTTCCGCCTTCTAGTGGGATAAAAGGGGAGTAAGCCACAAGGTCAACAGGGTGGAGGGTTACAGAGGCAAGGGTGGGAATATTGTATTCGTTGTTTGAGCTCTGAGAAAATGAATCCACAAACATGAAAAGCACTAAGAAACAGACAATAAATAGTGTTTTTATTCTATAACTCATGCCTCAAAGTTCGTAACTCATTCTTATGTTTTGACATTCATGCATGTTAACTGCATTTCGCGTTTTATATTTGCGCCCGAATTGAATCAATTCTATAAGGAATGAGCCTTAAAAAAACGATCCGTAAAGGGGTCAACATTAGATTAGCAGGTATACCTGCAGAAACAGTGACAGATGCTCCGAAAGCATCTTGTTATTCTGTTCAACCTCCTGATTTTAATGGGTTAACACCTAAGATGATTGTTCGTGAGGGTGATTCGGTAGAAGCCGGTTCATCGCTTTTCTACGATAAGAATCAACCTACAGTGCACTATTCTAGTCCTATTTCTGGAACTGTTTCGGCAATTGTTCGGGGAGCTAAAAGAAGGATATTATCTGTAGAGATAACACCTACGGGGACAGAATCTTACAAAGATTTCAGTGTTTCTGATCTGAAAACGATAGAAAAAGAAACTCTTTTAGCAACAATTCTAGAGGTGGGATTGTTCCCATTATTTCGCCAGCGTCCATACGACGTTGTTGCTAATCCATCTGACTCACCTAGGTCTATACACATTAGTGGATTTGATTCTTCACCGCTAGCTGCGACCACATCTGTGGCTCTTGAGGGAAGAATGAAAGACTTCCAAAACGGAATTGACGCCTTGTCAATACTATCTGGTTCTGGTGGTGTTCATGTAGGCACTGAAAGTGGTGACGTCACTTTCGCAGACGTTAAAGGCTGTACTATTACTGAATTTAAAGGACCACACCCTGCAGGAAATGTAGGGGTGCAAATCCACCACACTGAGCCGGTGAATAAGGGAGAAGTGGTTTGGACTATAGGATATCAAGACGTAGCAAACCTAGGAGCGTTCCTATCCACTGGGAAATACATCCCCACTAGAGTTGTAGCGTGTGGAGGTTCGGAATGTGCACAACCGGCACACGTTAGGACTTTAGCAGGCGCCTCTATAAAATCCATAGTTAACGTGCCCTCAACGGCTTCTAACGGCGATTCAGTTAGAATCATTTCAGGAAGCGTGCTGACAGGCGATCGCGTTGCTGACAACGGTTTCCTTGGGGCATATCACACAGCTGTTGCGCTTTTAGCAGAAGGGACCGATCCTAAGTTCTTGCTGACTAGCGGTTGGTTAGGGCTAGGCCTTAGTAGATTTTCACTTTCAAAGGCCTTCCCAACTTGGCTCATGCCTAAATCTAAAACGTGGGATCTCGACACGAATATGGGTGGTGAGGAGAGAGCGTTCGTAGTTTCTGGTGAGTACGAAAAGGTTTTTCCTTTCGACATTTACCCGGTGCACCTATTGAAGGCCATCTTAGTGAATGATATTGACTCTATGGAGAAGCTGGGTATTTATGAAGTAGCTCCCGAGGATTTTGCGTTATGTGAATATGGTTGTACTTCTAAAATTGAAGCCCAAAAAATCATCCGCGAAGGTTTAGATAGTCTTAGAGTCGAACTTAGTTAATAGGATAGTCCATGAAATTTCTTCATAAAATCATTAGCTCTGTAAAACCTCACTTTGAGAAAGAGGGGAAGTTATCCAGGTTTTGGGTAGTCTTCGATTCATTAGAGACATTTACATTCACACCAGGTCACGTAACTAAGCAAGGTTCTCATATTCGTGACGGAATAGATCTTAAGCGTACCATGTTCTTAGTGATCATGGCTCTAGTTCCAGCACTTCTTTTCGGAACTTGGAACATAGGTGATCAGTACTTTGCTAGTATAGGCACAACAGATGCCGACATGCTAGCTAAACTTACAGTAGGAGCTGTTAGAGTCATTCCACTAATACTAGTCACTTACGGAGTGGGACTTGGAATTGAGTTTGTTTTCGCAGGCCTCAGAGGTCACGGCATCAACGAGGGATTCCTCGTCTCAGGCATGCTTATCCCTCTCATCATGCCTGTGGATGTCCCCCTTTGGATGGTAGCTGCTGCCGTTGCATTCGCTGTGATAATCGGTAAAGAAGTATTCGGAGGTACAGGAATGAATATCGTAAATGTGGCACTTACTGCTAGAGCTTTCCTTTTCTTCGCCTACCCTAAGCAGATGTCTGGTGAGATATGGATTCAAGATATCGCGAGCTCTAAAGCAGGTGGCCTTTTAGTTGATGGGCACACAGGAGCTACTGCCTTAGGGCATTTAGCGAGTACCGTAGGGGAGAAGATTGTCGATATGAAACCAGTAATGGCCTTGTTCGAAGGAGACGGTATGTTCTCGCTTCATAATTGTATTATAGGAACTATTCCTGGAAGTATAGGAGAAACATCTGTGCTAGCTATAGCACTAGGCGCTGTGCTATTAATAGCTACCGGTATAGGTAGCTGGAGGATCATGGCGTCTTTCCTTGCTGGTGGTTTATTTATGGGCTTGTTATTCAACCTTATGGGTATGAACGCTTACATGACTTTAGATCCTGTTCACCAGGTTGTGATAGGTGGTTTCATGTTCGGAATGGTCTTTATGGCTACCGACCCTGTCACAGCAACCTCTACAAATACGGGTAAATACATCTATGGTTTCTTAGGGGGTTTCCTCTCCATAATGATAAGAGTCTTTAACCCAGCGTATCCAGAAGGGGTAATGATGGCCATTCTATTTATGAATGTAATGGCACCGCTCATTGATCATTATGTGCTCCAAGCAAACATTAACCGCCGTCAAAAGCGCCTTCAGAATATTTGATATGGCTATTAATAAAAATAATACCGGTTATACGTTCTTGTTCTCCATTATTATGGTGGTGGTCGTGGGCGCCGGCCTAGCATTTACATCTTTATACCTCAAGCCTTTGCAGAAGGCAAATGCGGCGGATAAACAAATGATTGATATTCTTGTAGCTATCCAAGTTAGTTCTACTCGAGAAACAGCCAAAAAGGTTTTTGCTGATTATGTTTCGGAAAGAGTCTCGATTGATTCTGAAGGTGTTCTTGTTTCAACGATGGAAGGCCTAGTCGATTTTAAAAATTCATCAGATCCTTTTAATATTGATATTAAGAAGGATTATAGAGCATATAAAACAAAGCGTGATGCTGACGGAAATATCCTAAGAGATGGATATAAATTCCCCCTCTATGTATGTGAAAAGAACGGTAAGAAGCTTTATGTCATTCCTGTAGTTGGTTCAGGTCTTTGGGGGCCTATATGGGGGTATGTAGCTCTAGAGGATGATATGGAAACCATATTCGGCGCGTCATTCGCTCACAAGACGGAAACACCTGGACTTGGTGCAGAGATTAACATGCCATCCTTCACTGATCAATTTCAGGGAAAATCACTTCGTGAAGCCTCCCCTTATTTCAATGTTCTTAAAAGCGGAAGTGCTACAGACGATAACAGTGTAGACGGTATCACAGGTGGAACTATTACTTCAAAGGGAGTTGAAGAGATGATGAATAGAACACTAGACGTTTACTTGATCTTCTTTGAGACTCTAAAAACAGTAGAACCTGTTTTACCAGTAATTCAGCCTGAAGTTTTAGTAGTTGATTCACTCAATACAAACAACCAGTAATGAGTACCGAAAATTCAAAAGCAACTCTTAAAAAGGAGTCGTTATTCAGCAAGAAGAACAGGATGCTCCTCAAGGATCCTCTTTCTGATACTAACCCGATTACAATTCAGGTTCTAGGAATCTGTTCGGCATTAGCCATCACAGTTCAATTACAGCAAGCTGTAATTATGAGCCTGTCTGTATTGTTCGTAATGATAGGTGGTAATCTCATTGTATCTCTCCTCAGAAACCTGATTCCAGATAAAATCAGAATCATCGTGCAGCTCGTAATCATTGCGGCACTGGTAATTATTGTTGACGAGGTCCTTAAAGCCTATCAGCCTGACGTGAGTGAGAAGCTCTCGGTATTTGTGGGTCTTATCATAACGAACTGCATTATCATGGGGCGTCTTGAGGCATTTGCATTAGCGAATAAGCCGGGGCCATCTGTATTGGATGCTATCGGAAATGGAGTGGGGTATGCCTGGATTCTGCTCGCAGTATCTGCTGTGAGAGAGGTATTCGGATCTGGTGCGATTTCTCTTCCTGGTATGGGCCAAATCAAATTCCTTCCCGAAGCATGGTTCATCGCAGAGGGTGGATTTTACGAAAATAATAATCTTATGATTTTGCCTCCAATGGCTCTTATCGTAGTGGGGATTATTATTTGGATTCAGCGTTCACGTAACGAAGCTCTAATCGAAGACTAATGGAATATTTAAGCATATTTGTAAAAGGCATCTTTGTAGAGAACATGATCTTTGCTTACTTCCTAGGTATGTGTTCATACCTGGCAGTATCGAAAACTGTGAAGACGGCTAACGGACTTGGATTTGCAGTAATCTTCGTTCTCGGAATCACAGTTCCAATTAACTACTTGCTCGAAAATTACGTTCTGCAAGAAGGCGCCCTCACATGGCTAGACCCTTCTTTCGCTAACGTAGATCTTAGCTTCCTTGGCTTTATCATGTTCATCGCGGTTATCGCATCCATGGTGCAGCTTGTGGAGATGATAGTTGAGAAGTTCGCTCCAGCTTTATATGGCGCTCTCGGTATCTTCCTCCCACTAATCGCTGTTAACTGTTCGATTTTAGGTGGTGCTCTCTTCATGCAAGAGAGACAATATCCTTCTATTGGAGAGGCGACGGTATTTGGGCTAGGTAGTGGAGTTGGATGGTGGCTCGCTATTGTTGCGATTGCAGCAATTCGCGAGAAAATTCGCTATTCTAACGTGCCAGCCCCGCTACGAGGCCTAGGCATTACTTTTATTATTACAGGTCTTATGGGAATCGCTTTCATGAGTTTTATGGGAATTGAAATCTAATTAGATTATGGGAACAACAATTCTATTAGCCATAGGCTTTTTCTTAATACTCATCTTACTTCTGGTGAGTTTACTTCTTTTCGCAAAAGCTCAACTATCGCCAAGTGGTGCTATTACTATCACCATTAACAAGGAGAAGACCTTAGAAGTTGAAGGCGGTACTACACTGCTTAATGTTCTAAGTAACAACGGCGTTTTCCTACCCTCCGCTTGTGGTGGTGGAGGAACCTGTGTTCAATGCATATGCCAAGTTCATTCTGGTGGTGGTGCTATACTTCCTACTGAGGAGCCTCATTTCTCTAGAAAGGAGATAGCAAACAACTTCCGTTTGGGATGTCAAGTGAAGGTGAAAGAGAATATGGAAATTCAAATTCCAGATGAGGTTTTCGGAGTAAAGAAGTGGGAGTGCGAGGTAATCTCAAACTACAATGTTGCTTCTTTCATTAAGGAGTTTGTCGTGAGGTTGCCAGAGGGTGAATCATTAGACTTTGAAGCAGGAGGTTATATCCAAATCGATGTTCCAGAATCTAATGTTGACTTCAATTATATGGACATCACTGCTCACCCAGATCATCACGATGAAGCAGATAAGTTTACGGAGGAGTGGGATAAGTTTGGGCTAAGAAGCCTAAAGATGTCTAATGACGAGCCTATCGTTCGTGCATATTCAATGGCTAATCACCCAGCTGAGGGTAATATCGTGAAGCTCAATATTCGTGTGGCTACTCCACCTTGGGATAGAGATAAAAACGATTGGACTCAAGTAAATCCGGGGGTTTGTTCTTCATTTGTATTCGACCAGAAACCTGGTGATAAAGTCCAAATCTCTGGACCGTATGGCGAGTTCTTCATTAAAGAGACTGGATCTGAAATGCTTTACATAGGAGGAGGTGCTGGAATGGCTCCAATGCGTTCTCACCTTTTTCACTTGTTCCACACTATGAAGACTGACCGGAAGGTTACGTTCTACTACGGTGGCCGTTCTAAGCGTGAGCTGTTCTACTTAGAGGAGTTCAAGAAGATTGAAGAAGAGTTCGATAATTTCACTTTCCACGTTGTACTTTCTGAGCCTGCTAATGAGGATAATTGGATTGAGAAAAAGGACGACAAAGACACTGAAGGAGATGGCTTCTTAGGTTTTGTACATAATGCTGTTATCAAGCATCATCTTGAGAAACACGATGCTCCTGAGGATCTTGAGGTATACTTCTGTGGACCACCACTCATGAACCAAGCCGTTATAAAGATGGTCGATGATTGGGGTATTCCTGAGGAGAATGTTAGCTTTGATGACTTTGGTGGCTAAGAATATATATGCAATTGCTGTTTTGGCAGCGATTATCACAGGCTGTAATACTGTGCCTGATATTCATGTAATTACAGGCGAAGCTCAAGGGACTACTTTTTCAATTAAGTATCTAGGGGAGAATAAGATCTCAAAACACGGTGTTGATTCTTTGCTAGAATTAATGGATGTGGAGATGAACACCTGGAGAGACGATTCACGCATAGTCGATATCAATGAATTCTCCCACGAGGACTCCGTCTTTACTTTTCACGATGAAAGCAATATCTGGTCTGTGTTATGGGGGTTGACCCGGGAAATCCATCGCGATTCTCATGAGGCCTTCGACCCCACAATAAAGCCCTTAGTAGATTTATGGGGCTTCGGATTAAAAAACGTTTCTTCTGTAGATTCAAGTGATGTAGATAGTGTCATGACCTTTGTCGGTTTCACACATGGCCTAATTGAGATGAATGTGGACCTGGAAACGCATTTCATAAAGGGCGACCGTCGAGCTCAGCTAGATTTCAATGCTATAGCCCAAGGTTACACAGTGGACATGATTATCGATTTTCTTGTCGAAAATGAAGTGGTAAATGCAATGGTGGAGCTGGGTGGGGAAGTGAGGTGTATGGGTGTTAATCAAGATGCTGAACTATGGCGTATTGCTGTAGATAAGCCCGTCGATCATAGCGACGCCGACAATCGTTCTTTCCAAGCCATTCTTAGGGTGAATAATGCGGCTGTATGTACGAGCGGTAACTATAGGAAATTCCACTTAGTTGACGGTATTAAGCGGTCCCACACAATTGATCCGCGCACCGGTTACCCAGTTGAGCATAAGCTTCTTAGTGTAACTGTCCAAGCTCCAGACGCCTCGACAGCTGATGCGTACGCTACTTCCTGTATGGTTCTGGGACCTGTAGATGGGCGAGCGTTTATAGAGGAGGTGCGTATGAAGTCGAATGGCGGTAATATTGAAGCTTTATTCATAATGAGCTCAAATCAAGGTGATGGGTTTGAGTTTTGGTTGAGTCCAGGCTGGGTAGATTCTATTGAGTTGCTATAGAAGGCGTAAAAAAGTCAACCAACTGGTTGACAAATTCCCTAACGAATTTGAGTGCGCCACGTCACATCACGTCGTACCGTAAAAAAGTCAACCAGTTGGTTGACTAGTTGACAAATTCCCTACGCTTTTCGCAAGTGTTAACTGAATATCGAATCCCGAAACTAGTCGTTTTTACAAACCTCATCGGGTTGAGCGCCACATAATCCGCAACCACCGCCTTCTTCCTTCAGCATGGGGTTGTTGCTAGCACATGTGCCAGCAAACTCACCATTCTTCTTGACGAGTATTTTGATTGCTATCCCCGCAAACCCTAAAGCAAGTAGTCCGATACTCAAAAGCACAACTTTCCATTCCATGAGGCGAAGTTAAGAACTAACTTCGTTGCATGCATACAAGAGAGGAAAAACTAGAAGCGTTTGGGAGGCTGTTGGATATTATGGATGAATTAAGGGAGAAGTGCCCTTGGGATAGAAAACAAACCTTCGAGTCATTAAGACACCTCACCATTGAGGAGACATATGAGTTAGCAGATGCTATTATTGATGGTGATGTACAAGAGGTGAAAAAGGAAACAGGTGATTTGATGTTGCATATGGTTTTCTATGCAAAGCTGGGGTCAGAGCTATCGCCTGAAGAGGGCGGATGGGATATTGCAGATTCGTTGAATTCTATATGCGAGAAGCTCATCACAAGACACCCACATATTTACGGCGATGTGGAAGCGAATGATGAAGAGACGGTGAAGGCGAATTGGGAGAAGATAAAACTGAAAGAGGGTAATAAATCTGTTCTTGAGGGGGTGCCTAAATCGTTACCAAGCCTTATCAAAGCATATAGAGTACAGGATAAGGTTAGGGGAGTGGGTTTTGATTGGGATAATGTAGGGCAGGTTTTGGACAAGGTTAATGAGGAGCTTGAGGAGTTGTCTGTGGAGGTGGAGGCGGGGTCGGATAGGATTTTAGATGAGTTTGGGGATGTATTTTTCGCACTGATAAATTATGCTCGCTTTTTAGATGTTAATCCTGATGAAGCTCTCGAGAGAACTAATAAGAGATTTATTGAACGGTTCAAACACCTTGAGGAGTCGATAAAAAATGACGGAAAGGATATAGGGGAGATGCCACTTTTAGAGATGGAGGAGTATTGGGGTAGAGCGAAAAGAGCGAAAGGATAGTCTTTGACTGTCTTATGTGGAGTAAATTGTGCACCCTGATTTATTATTGATACTCTCATGAATTTGATTTCTATTCTTCGTTTTTCTACTTGTGTTGTAGCGGCCTTCGTTTTTACATCGACTTCCATAGCTCAGCAAGACCAAATTAGCAGTACTAACAACAATGTATTCCGACAGCTAGGAACGGACTTACCTACTCCGAATACTGTCAGAACAGCCTCAGGTGCTCCTGGGCACGACTACTGGCAACAGAAAGTCGACTACGATATGCAGTTAAAGCTGGATGATAACACTCAGCGTATTGATGGTTCAGAGACGATTACATACACTAATAACAGTCCCGACGAGTTGAGATATCTTTGGATTCAGTTGGACCAAAACATGAGGTCTCTAGATAGTGATTCACACAAGATAGGTGAGGATTTATGGGGGGGACGTGAGACATTTAGTACGGTAAAGAGGTTGAACCCGACATTTGAAGGAGGGTTTAATATTGTGAGTGTTGAGGATTATTATGGAGTGGGTTTGGACTACACGATTAATAAAACAATGATGCGTGTGGAGCTGCCAAAGGTTCTTAAGCCGGGTGAGAAATTTGTGTTCAGTATTGACTGGTGGTATAATATTAATGATAGGATGCAAATTGGTGGGCGTTCGGGGTTCGAGCATTTTGCCGAAAACGATAACTACCTATATACGATTGCTCAATTCTATCCAAGGCTAGTAGTTTATAGCGATAACGAAGGGTGGCATAACAAACAGTTCTTAGGAAACGGCGAGTTCACGCTTTGTTTTGGAGATTATACGGTGGCGATTACGGTACCGTCTGATCATATTGTGGCTTCTACAGGTGAGTTGATGAATCCGAAAACGGTTTTGAGTGTTGAGCAACGTAAAAGGTTTGCTCTTGCGAAGAAGACTACTGATCAGCCTGTGTTGATTGTTACAGAGGAAGAGGCTAGAGAAGCTGAGAAAGGGAAGGAGAAGGGGTTGAAGACTTGGGTGTTTAGTGCAAAGAATGTTAGGGATTTTGGATGGGCTTCGAGCAGGAAGTTTATTTGGGATGCTATGACTGTGCCCGTAGGCAAGTATCGTCCTCTAGCCATGAGTTTCTATCCTAAGGAGGGTAATCCGCTTTGGGAACAATTCAGCACTAAGGCCGTAGCCCAAACCCTAAAGACTTACTCTAAATACACGATCGATTATTCGTATCCGGTAGCTATTTCTGTTCACACAAAGTGGATAGGTATGGAGTATCCTATGATTTGCTTCAATGGAGGGAGGCCAGCTGCTGATGGGACGTATTCGGCGAGGACTAAGCATGGAATGATTTCGGTTATCATTCACGAAGTGGGGCATAACTTCTTTCCAATGATCATCAATTCGGATGAGCGTCAGTGGACTTGGATGGATGAGGGGTTGAACACATTCGTTCAGTTCCTTGCTGAACAAGAGTTCGATAGGGATTACCCATCTCGTAGAGGATCGGCTAGAGATATCACTTACTACATGGGAGGGGATAAATTGAGGATTTCTCCTATCATGACTAATTCAGAGTCCATTTATCAATTTGGACCAAATGCTTACGGAAAACCTGCAACGGCATTGAATATCCTTAGAGAGACCGTGATGGGAAGGGATTTGTTTGACTATGCATTTAAGGAGTACAGTAGGCGTTGGGCTTTTAAGCATCCAACTCCTGCAGATTTCTTTAGAACGATGGAAGATGCATCTGGTGTTGACTTGGATTGGTTCTGGAGAGGCTGGTTCTATACGAACGACCATGTGGACATTTCACTAGATGAGGTGAGGTGGATGCAGATTGATACTCAAAATCCGGATGTGGAATCGGCATTCAGGAAATCTCAAGATGAGCTAGAACCCTCTGACATCTCACACGAGAGAGATCTAGTAGATGTGCCAGTAACATATTTAGATGTGGACCCTACTTTAAATGACTACTATACAACTACGGGTAAGCACGAGGTGCTTGAGATTGATAGGTTAGAGTACATGGAAAATATTGAGAATTTAAGTGAAGAGGAGCGTGCTGTTCTAGAGAGTGGAATGAATTTCTACGAGATTACATTCAGGAATGTAGGTGGGCTTGTGATGCCACTCATAATAGGGTTCGAGTTTGAAGACGGGGAGATGGAGGTTAGGAGGATACCTGCTGAGGTTTGGCTCATGAGTGAGCCGACTGTAACAAAAGTATTTGCAACAGACAGACCGGTGAGCAGAATAATTCTAGATCCTTTTCTAGAAACGGCAGACTGCGACCTTTCGAACAATAACTGGCCGCCTAGACCTCAGCCGACAAGGTTTGAGATTTACAAGCAAAACGGCAGTGGATATAATAGCTATGGAGCGCAGGGAGATAACCCTATGCAACGAGCTATTAAAAACGAAGAGCTTTTGAAAGAGAAGTCTACTGACTAAATCTTATTAGTTTTAAATTAATAGTATCGCGATACTTGAGCAGCCAAGTGCTAGGCCTATCCAGGTTCTGGTACTTGGCTTTTCTTTGAATAGAAGAATTGCCCCTAGCGTGCTGAAAATAACGACCCCGATATTTACAGCTGGTATCAGAGAGGATTTATCTAGACCAGAAGTCTCGTAAGCTGTAAGTAAGAAGAACAGTGACCCGAAATTTACTACTCCTAACAATACTCCCCCTGCAACATCTTTGGTAGAGAGTGAGTGTCTGTATTTTGGATTTATCCTCAACAACATTCCCCAAATAAAGGCAACGGTGAAAGGAACTGAGGTGAAGGCCATCATGTGACTATCAGACTCAAGGTCGCTACTGAAATAGCCAAAGTCCATATCAATTAACCCACTTCCAATAAAGATTATTACAGGTAGTGCAAAGGCCCATTTAGATGTTGACTTTTTATAAGCCCCACCAGTGGTTAAGAAAATAGCTAATATTGCCATAGAAAAAGCAACACCCTTCTGCCATGTCAAATGATCGCCAGGGAAGATGGCTATAAAACCTACTACTGGAATGATCATACTCAGCTTAGTGGCAATTGACGCTACAGCTACACCCATTTCTTTGGTGCATTTGGCAATAAGATTAAACAGGGCTAAAAACCCAATCCCCATAATTGCATTGATAAAAAACCAGGGCTGTTCGTAGGCATAAACCATAGCGTCTAAGCCGCCTGCTAAACTCCATCCTAATGTTCCAGCCACAGCATAGTTAACCACTATAGCAATGGGTGTGTTTATGTCAAGGGTTTTGTATAGACGAAACACTAAAAAGATGCCTCCAGTACAAAGTATGCATAGAATGAAAGCTGTCATTTAGTTCTGGTTCGTGTAGATCTTAAGGGAGTCAATATCTAAATCTAGTTCTTCAATTATACGCCCGTCTATTTTTGGTGCGTTAAGACCATTTGTTAAGTTAGAGCTTGAAGAAAAAACATAAGCTTCGTTCCACAGCCCGCTTTCAATAAATTTTACTAATGTATATGCTCCGCCTTCAATAAGTACACTGTGAATGCCGTGGTGGCGAATCAATTTTAATGTGCTCTCAAGATTATGGAGTGGGGCTTTTATATATCTAATGAAATCAGTTTTGCTTACGACGCCATCGGCTCTGTTGTGTAAAAGCCAAGTTTCTCCTTTAAGGCTAGAAATCTTATAACATGACATATCCAAACTCAAGTCCGGATCAATAACTATTCTAATAGGACTCACGCCATCAACTATTCTTACATTTAAAGAGGGGTCGTCCACAGCAATAGTTTTCCTTCCCACCAATATCCCTCTGTGGACAGCTCTTAAAGTGTGAACATAAACCCTTGCCTCATCTGAGGTGATAGGGAAGGAGCCTCTTCCTATAGATGCGTCAATTTCGGGGTCTATAAATCCATCTTTACTTTCTGCCCATTTTAACGTGATATAGGGTAGCTCTGAATTGTGAAGGTGAATAAACTTTTTGTTTAATTCCCTAGCTTCCTTCGCCAACACGCCAGTTAGGGTGTCTATACCTGCTTGTTGCAGTTTTTTATGCCCTTTTCCTGAGACCAAACTATTCGGGTCCACCATCGCACTCACAACTCTTCCCACACCCCTCTCTATTAATAGTTCAGAACAAGGGGGTGTTTTTCCGTGATGGCTGCAGGGTTCAAGCGTTACATATGCCGTAGCCTTTGAAAGCTGTTCACGTGTGTGATGAGGAATTTTTGCCAGAGCAATCACTTCGGCATGTGCATCACCATATTTCTTATGCCAACCCTCCGATATCATCTCACCCTTTAATACGATTATACAACCCACCATTGGGTTAGGTGCTGTGGCGTTAAGCCCCAACTCAGCTAGCTCCAAGGCTCGCTTCATCCACCTTTCGTCTTCGTCACGTTCGTTACGCCCTGTCATTTGAAGCTTGGAGAGTGTTCGTTAATAGCATTGCTATGGTCATGGGTCCCACACCTCCCGGCACTGGAGTTATCCAGCTGCATTTAGGTGCGACATTGTCGAAATCGACATCACCAACTAACCTGCTTCCAGATTTGCGGGTATCATCAGAGATTCGATTAATACCGACGTCTATAACTATAGCGCCTTCCTTAACCATGTCAGCTGTAATGAAATTCGGCTTGCCGATCGCGGTTATTAACAGGTCAGCCCTTAATGTGTGTGACTTTAGATCCACCGTGCGACTGTGGCACTGGGTTACTGTGCAATTTCCCGGTTCCGCGTTCCTGCGTAGAAGAGCCGACATTGGATTACCCACAATATCACTTCTACCCACAACTACGGCATGCATACCCTGTGTCTTTATCCCGTAACGCTCAAGTAAGACTAACATTCCGGAAGGAGTGGCCGGTAAAAAAGTCGGAAGACCTAATGACATCCGACCCACATTCTCTGGATGAAACCCATCTACATCTTTCGATGGATTGATAGCTTCTAATACACGCTGAGAATTAATATGGTCGGGTAGGGGTAGCTGCACGATAAATCCATCAACACTATCATCTTCATTTAATTCCTTTAC
Organism: uncultured Flavobacteriales bacterium; assembly: GCA_963934745.1. Lineage (GTDB taxonomy): Bacteria > Bacteroidota > Bacteroidia > Flavobacteriales_D > Sanyastnellaceae > UBA974. The sequence continues at coordinate 46,985 of CAWVZZ010000001.1, forward strand.
TATATCTAGAAGTTCATCTTCACTTAAGGTAGAATCTCGTTGAATTAATGTGCTCTTAAACCCAACCTTAGCACAAGCCTTCACCTTATGTCCCACATATGCTTTGCTCGCAGCATCGTCACCTATAAGTACAGCAGCTAAATGTGGTTGCTTTCCCCCATTATTAATCTGAGTTTCAACCGCCACTGCAATTTCTTGCTGTAGCTCTAGTGAGGTTTTTTTTCCGTCCAAAATTTGATGCATGATTAACGTCCTATTCCGATTCCAGGCAGTGACATTCTTCCCTTACCACCTTTATTCATCATCTGCATCACTTTCTTCATTTCTTCAAACTGTTTAAGAAGTTTATTTACCTCTTCGATTTGAGTTCCAGATCCTCTCGCAATTCTTTTCTTCCTGCTAGAATCAAGCATCCTAGGGTTTTCTCTTTCTTTAGGTGTCATAGACCTAATAATAGCCTCTACTTGATCAAATGCATTATCGTCAATATCCACACCTTTAAGAGATTTGCCCATTCCAGGGACCATAGAAAGTAGATCCTTAACATTTCCCATTTTACGAATCTGAGCTATTTGGCCTAGAAAATCTTCTAGATCAAACTTATTCTTCTTAATCTTCTCCTCTAATCGCTTAGCATCCTTCTCATCTATAACCTGCTGCGCTCTTTCTACAAGCGTCACAACGTCACCCATTCCTAGAATACGCTCGGCCATTCTGTTAGGGTGGAAGGTTTCAAGAGCCTCCATCTTCTCACCTATACCTACAAATTTTATAGGTTTTCCGACTTTACTGAAAATCGATAACGCTGCTCCACCTCTAGCATCTCCGTCGAGTTTCGTTAGAATCACTCCGGTAAAATCGAGCTTATCGTTAAATGATTTTGCAGTGATAGCGGCGTCTTGGCCTGTCATAGCATCAACTACAAATAGCGTTTCTTCTGGCTTAATGGCTTTACTAATGGCTTCTATCTCGGCCATCATCTTCTCGTCCACAGCCAGTCTACCAGCTGTATCCACAATGACCGCACTAAACCCCTCCTTCTTAGCATGGGCAATACCTCTCTTTGCTATTCCCACCGCATCCTGTACGTCGGCCTCAGAATACACCTCCACACCGACCGACTCCCCTACAACTTTTAACTGCTCGATAGCGGCGGGCCTGTAAACATCACACGCTACTAATAAGGTCTTTCGTCCCATCTTATTAGTGATGTGTCTAGCTAGCTTTCCAGCATGAGTTGTTTTACCAGCTCCCTGAAGTCCCGCTAATAGAATGACGGCAGGTTTCGATTTAAGTTCGAATGGTGCGGCTGCCTTACCCATCAACTCAGTTAATTCCTCCTGAGTGATCTTAATTAAAAGTTGTCCAGGTTTTAAGGCCGTCAAGACCTTTTGGCCAATGGCTTTTTCTTTAACCCTAGTAATGAAGTCTTTCGCAGTTTTGAAATCTACATCGGCATCTAATAAAGCCTTGCGAACTTCCTTAAGTGTTTCTCCTACGTTTACTTCTGTAATCTGGCCGTGGCCCTTAAGGACTTTAAACGCTCTTTCAAACCTTTCTTGGAGATTGTCAAACATCGAAATTTATTAGAAATTTATCGTAAAAGGCGAAGTTACATCCTCCAATATGAGATTGGAACAAAAAAGGTGAGTTGTCGAAATTTCTCGACAAATGACATCTTTTTGTAGATAATCACCGCTTTTCTTTCGATTAGTCTTATCTTTAGCGTGTAAAATTTTCTAAAAATCATGCGTAAGAACATTTGCCTTTCCTTATTGGCATTCCTATCCTGTACGATGCTGTCTAGCGTCTCAGCTCAGTATTCACTGACAATAGAGAGCTCCCCAGCTGCCTTCGTACCCGGTCATAATGTGTACAAATTCTATGTGAATTTGGCTGATCCCACTGATAAATTCAGTGCGGTTTTCGGTAACGACCAAGACAATCTAATTATTAATACTCCTGACGGAACCTTCAATAGCCCATTTAACGCGGGCTGGAGTGCTGCTGGAATAAATCCTGCCTTTTTAGGGATGTTCCCAGACATGGCTGAAGACACCTATGCGACGATAGGTCTCTCTGGACCTGCTATGGGCTCTCAGGCTGATCCTTCTCTTGTAGAGGATGCAGCTTTGTCAACAACTGTAAGCGGTTACTTCGTCAACGGTGGTACTGGACTTAATGTAAACACCTTAACAGGTGCTTCATGGTATGTCCTGAACACTGCTGCTAACGCACTTCCTGATGCTAACCTTAGAGTACTTGTGATGCAAATCACAACTACAGGTTCT
>CAWVZZ010000002.1:0-29937 GCA_963934745.1 uncultured Flavobacteriales bacterium
AAATCACAACTTTCAGATGGACGTGGACCAGGAGTTCTTTGCTTGCTTCCCTGAATCAGATATCCAAGACGCCAGTGGTGTTTTAGATGCTGTATTAGAGCTGTCGGAAACGACATTGACCTTGCGTCTAGAGCTCAATATGATATGGAGAGTCCCTTGTGGCAGATGCCTTGAGGAACTCACATTCCCACTTAAAATTAATGAGCAAATAGCTATTAGGTTTGGTGAGAAAACAGAAATATCAGATGAGCTGTGGATAATGGGTAAAAACGAATATGAAATTGATGTAAGTCAAATCATATTTGAAATGGCTCACCTAGCACGCCCAACACATCAAGTACATGAAAATGTATCGGATTGTGACCCAAGCATGCTTGACTACACAGCTGACGATTCAGAAGAAACGAGTAAAAAACAATCGGACCCACGGTGGGACGCATTAAAGAATTTGTAATAATACCGAAATGGCACATCCTAAAAACCGGCAGAGTAAAGCTCGTACACGCAAACGTCGTACGCACTACAAAGCAACTGCACCTAACGTAAGCACTTGTCCTACTACAGGTCAACCTCATATGTTTCATCGCGCTCACTGGCACGAAGGAAAACTCTACTACAAGGGTAAGGTTGTGATGGAGCGTGAAGAGGCATAAGCTCTCAACACGAATTTATTGAATTAATGGAAGGGGGCTTCGGTCCTCTTTTATATGTCCAAACTTTTACTAGGGTTATTCACTTTTAATTATTAAGAGTGAATTCTACTCTACGGGACATCATAGTATTCAACTCATAACTTGCGTACTTATTGCAATAGGAATAAAAGACTACATCTATGAAAGCAGCAATTACATGTGTAGCTGGGTATGTCCCAGAAGATAAACTCACAAATGAGGACCTATCGAAGATGGTAGACACTAACGACGAGTGGATTAAGTCGAGAACTGGGATATCAGAACGAAGAATTCTAAAAGACCCTACTAAAGCAACCTCAGACATGGGGGCAGAAGCAGTAAAAACACTTTGTGAAAAGAGAGGAATTGACCCGACAGAAATTGATATTATCATAACAGCAACAGTAACGCCTGATATGTTTTTTCCTTCTACAGCTAATTTAATCGCACATAAAGTCGGTGCCGTTAATGCTTGGGGTTTTGATTTGAGTGCAGCATGTTCTGGATTCTTGTTCGCGTTGACAACTGGAGCACAGTTTATTGAAAATGGCAAATACAAGAAGGTAGTGGTCGTTGGGGCTGACAAGATGAGCTCAATTGTAGATTACACAGATAGGACTACATGTGTTTTATTCGGTGATGGAGCGGGAGCTGTTCTTTTAGAGGCTTCAGAAGATGATAACGGAATACAAGACCATATACATCGATGTGATGGATCAGGAGCCGAGTTTCTATGCATGAAAGCTGGTGGATCACTTAATCCATCGACCCATGAAACAGTAGATGCAAAGGAGCACTATCTATTCCAAGACGGAAAGCCCGTATTTAAGGCTGCTGTAACAGGGATGGCTGATGTGAGCTATGAAATAATGGAGAGAAATAATCTAACTGGTGATGATGTAGCTTGGCTAGTACCCCACCAAGCGAATATGAGAATTATTGATGCTACCCAAAGAAGAATGGGAGTAAATAAGGATAAGGTTATGATTAACATACAGAATTATGGAAACACTACAGCTGCTACGATACCATTGTGTCTGCGCGACTGGGAGTCACAGCTGAAGAAGGGAGATAATATTATTTTAGCCGCTTTTGGTGGTGGCTTTACCTGGGGATCTATTTACTTGAAATGGGCATACGAGGCTTAATCTTAGCCCAAGAGTATTACCTTTCGAAATTGAAATCGTAAGCAATTATGAAATTAACTGAAATACAAGACTTAATAAAATTCATTGCGAAAGCAGGAGTTACGTCGGTTGAAATTGAACAGAAGGACTTTAAAATAACTATTAAATCCGAGATGCCTAGCAAGGGTAAGAAAGGACTAATAGATTACGCTGTCCCACAAATCCAAGTGCCCGTATCAATTGCACCTATAGCTGAGGCTCTAGCTCCAGTTGCGGCACCTGCAGCCGCTCCAATAACTGCTCCTGCAACAGCAGCACCTGCAGCAGTCGAACTAGAATCTAATCTAATCGAAGTGAAGTCACCTATGATTGGAACATTCTACCGACGTCCTAGCCCAGATAAAGATACATTTGTGGATGTTGGAGATATGATTAAGGAAGGAGATGTGGTCTGTGTAATCGAAGCTATGAAGCTATTTAATGAGATTGAAGCTGAAGTAAAAGGAAAGATTGTAAAGTTCTTAGTGGAGGATAACACTCCAGTTGAGTACGATCAGCCATTGTTCTTAGTTGACCCTTCTTAATTAAATCACATGTTTAAGAAGATCCTCATAGCAAATAGAGGCGAAATTGCACTTCGTGTAATTCGTACTTGTAGAGAAATGGGAGTTAAGACTGTTGCAGTGTACTCTACAGCAGATAAGGAAAGCCTACCAGTACGATTTGCCGACGAGGCTGTATGCATAGGTCCACCATCTAGTGCAGATAGTTACCTAAACATCCCTAACATAATTGCGGCGGCAGAAATCACCAATGCTGATGCTATCCATCCGGGTTATGGTTTTCTGAGTGAAAATGCAGCATTCTCTAGAATTTGCAGAGAGAATAATATTAAATTTATCGGTGCTAGTCCTGAAATGATTGATGGCATGGGCGACAAGGCGGCAGCAAAGACCACCATGAAGGCAGCCGGAGTTCCGACTATTCCGGGAAGTGAGGGTATCATTGAAACATATGAAGAAGCTGAAAAATGTGCTAAACAAATAGGCTACCCTATTATGTTAAAGGCAACTGCTGGAGGCGGAGGTAAGGGGATGTGTTTATGCAATAACGATGACGAGTTAACAGAGGCGTGGGATAGCACCAGAAGAGAAGCTGCAGCAGCATTCGGTAACGATGCTATGTATATGGAGAAATTCATAGAGCAGCCCAGACATATTGAAATTCAAATCGCATCTGATAAACGCGGTAATGCATGTCACCTATCTGAGAGGGATTGTTCTATTCAAAGACGTCATCAGAAATTAGTAGAGGAAACACCATCTCCATTTATGACTGACAAATTGAGAGAAAAGATGGGTGATGCTGCTGTAAAAGCTGCTGAAGCCGTTAAATACGAGGGTGTAGGAACAGTTGAGTTCCTTGTGGATAAGAACAGGGACTTTTATTTTATGGAAATGAATACACGTATTCAAGTTGAGCACACTATCACCGAAGAGGTGATTAACTATGACCTTGTTAAAGAACAAATAAAGCTAGCTTCAGGAGAGAAAATTAGCGGAAGAAACCACTACCCGAAGATGCATGCTATTCAGTGCAGAATTAATGCTGAAGATCCCGATAATAATTTCGCTCCTTGCCCTGGAACTATTACTCACTACAACCAGCCAGGTGGTCATGGAGTTAGAGTAGATACACACGTATATGCAGGCTATAGAATTCCTCCTTTTTACGACTCTATGATTGCTAAGCTCATAGTCGTAGCCCAAACGAGAGAAGAGGCTATCAAAAAGATGGAAAGAGCATTAGACGAGTATATTATAGAGGGAGTTAAGACTACTATTCCTTTTCATCAGAGATTGATGAAGAATGAGAAGTTCCGTTCTGGAAACTTCACGACAAAGTTTATGGAAGAAGAGGATATCTAGTAAACCGCGACTAAAGACCTTTCTGTTTAATTATGTCAGTGGTACTGTGACCGGCGAGAATTGAAATCGTCTCCACATAACCTCCATTATCCTTCACCTCTTGTGATCCTACGATATACTTCGGATCTGACTTATCATCGCAAGTAGATAGGTAATCGCCGCCCTTTACGAGCACGTGGGGCATGAGTGCTACTATGGCCGACAATGGCGTGTTCTCCGTGAAAACCAGGACCGCATCGACACCGTCAATATCACTTAAATTCTGAGCCCTTACTTCTTCAGACTCTATGGGCCTGTTAGCTCCTTTTTCGAGTGCTTTCACACTTTCGTCACTGTTAATAGCTACGATTAATTTGGTCCCAAAAGATCGAGCAGATGATAAACAGTATAAATGGCCAGGATGAAGAAGGTCGAAAACGCCATTAGTAAAAACAACCTTATGACCTTCTGATTTCCATTGTGAAACAAGTTCTTGTAACTCTATTAAAACCGAATCATTCATTTCTGTGCGGTCTTATTATTTCTAGCCCTTTGGATAAAGAAATAGCCTACAGCGCCTGATAAAACAAGCATTAGGGTTTGAGTGAGCCATACTACGTTAGCAACTGCCAAGCCTATAGATTCACTAAACCCTAGCGATACGAAACCTTGTTGTACTGCGAATTGATACGCCCCTATTCCACCAGAGGCAGGAAAAACCATTCCGAACCCTCCGCAAACCATGACCCAAATTCCTTGAAATACAGAAATACCAGACACCTCGTCCATGGATTTGAAAAGAGCGAAAGACATTAAGAAATACATGGACCAGATCAATAACGTATGAGCTATAAACTCCACCCGCTTCTCCATTTTTAAGACACTTTTCACTCCCACCCCTATGCCTTTTATGAAGTTATAAATCTTTAATAATAAGGAGTTTTTCGACTTCTTCCCTTTACGCATCAGAACTAAGACGCCCGTAAACGCGACTAACCCTGCAAGAAGCAGCATGAATAATGTAGAAGAATTAGGTAAACTCATCTTAGGAAAAAGGCTTATTACGGCGTTATAATTAGTGGCTACGGCCACGGATAACAAGAGGAATAGCATAATAAAATCCACTGCGCGCTCTGTGATTACAGTACCGAACAGTTTATCTACAGGAATATCATCTGTAGAGTGAAGTGCTGTACATCGAGCGACTTCGCCTGAACGGGGAATCAATGTGTTCGCTAGGTAACCGAAAGCAACAGCTGCAATAGAATTGATTTTTGATGGCTTATATCCAAGTGGAGAAAGTAATAGCAACCATCTAAGCCCCCTACTAACGACGGCGAGTAATCCCATAGAAAATGTAATAGCAATTGCCCACCACGGCGCAGATTTCATGTCTTCGACAAGCTGCTCCTTATCCTCAACATTATCGATAAGTTTGTATATCAAGAAAACGCCTATTGCTAAAAAGACAATGTAGAACAGGGATTTCTTCCAATTCATAACCGTTACACCTTATTAGTTGCTGTATCGGGAAAAATTACAGTTGGAGTAAATGACTTAGCCTCTTCAATTGTCATCATACCATATGCAATAACTATAATTATATCACCCGGCTGACATCTACGTGCTGCGGGACCATTAAGACACACTTGACCAGAACCTCTCTCACCTTTAATTGTATAGGTTTCAATTCTCTCGCCATTATTGACATTTACGATTTGGACTTTCTCACCCTCAACAAGACCTGCAGCATCTAAGAGATCTAGATCGAGGGAAATACTTCCTACGTAGTTCAAATCTGCCTCAGTGACCGTGAGGCGATGCAACTTGGAGCGCATAACTGTGATTAACATGGTGCAAAAATAACCTATCCTAGTCTTTTTTATCACGCCAAACCTCTAAGGTTTTTAGCGCCTCATTATACCACTCAATCCCAAACCGTCTGACGAGTGCCTCCTTGCTAAATTCTAACACGGAAGTTTTTGTTGCCATCCCACAAGTTATCGCACCCGAACATATAGACCATTCGTGATAATTCAGTGCTGTAAAGTCAACTAATTCCTTCACCCTAATAGGATACAGATGACAGGAAATGGGTTTCTTAAAAGCGATCTTGCCATCTCGATATGCTGTCTCTATCCCACAATGAATGTTTCCATTATCTGCAAAAGTCGCGTAAGCACAGGCTCTTCCCTCTATAAGCGGTGTCACAAGCTCACCATCTGAATCAACTGTAAACAACCCCTTCTCCTTTAGTACAGCTAATCCTTCTTCCCTTAGATATGGCTTTACATCTTCAAATATGTCATCTAAAATCGCACACTCTTCCTCTGTCAACGGAGCGCCACCCTCACCTTCAACACAACAAGCGCCACCACAAGCGTTAAGATCACAAGTGAATTTGACATCGAAAATGTCTTCTGATAATAGTTTCTTCCCTACAACAATCATTACTGCGAAGGTACGCTCGGTTATATTTGTAATATGTCAACTGAATCAGAGAACAAATCACTTCGAAGTGGTCTTTCCAGAATGAGGATTCTTATACCCTCGTTACTCGGGATAGGCGTAATCTTTTATTTGTTCTTTGATGATTTCAAGGAGGTCGGTGATTTGCAGTGGTCATGGAAATCAGTTGTTGCAATACTAGTCGCTGCGACACTAGTAATCATCCGAGAATTAGCCTACACGGTGCGTATTAAGACCCTTGCCATGGGGAAACTAAATTGGCGTAGTTCTCTTAACTCAGTTCTTTTATGGGAGTTCGCTTCATCTATTACCCCCACAGTCATAGGTGGCAGTGCTTTCGCCATATTGATTTTAAAAAGAGAGGGTTTAAGCGTTGGTAGAAGCATTGCAACCGTATTAGTAACAGTAGTTATGGATGAGTTATTCTATGTAATTGCCGTTCCGTTAGTGGTGATATTTGTAGGTATAGATGCATTTTTCCCGGATTTTACTGGAGTCCAAACCCTTTTCTATTCCGGCTACATACTCACATGTGTGATCTCTGTGATTATACTATCAGCTCTATTTGTTTCTCCCGTCAAGACGAGATCAGTTGTGATGAGGATATTTAAATTACCTCTTTTAAATAAACTGCACTCTAGAGTTGAATTGTGGACATCGGATTGGGTAGTTGCATCAGACATATTAAAAGGAGCACCTAAAAGGGTTTGGATAATATCAGGTGGTGCGACTATTGTGAGTTGGAGTGCACGATTTCTAACTTTAAATGCAGTTCTGTATGCCTTCTTAGACATAGTCCCAAATGGAGATGTAATTGCTCGTCAGCTAGCTATGTGGATAGTGTTATTGCTTAGTCCCACACCGGGAGCGTCTGGTATTGCTGAGGGAGCAATGCCATTATTTATTGAGCCTTTAGTGTGTTTAGGAACCTTCGGAATAGTAGTCCTATTGTGGAGATTTCTAACCTACTTCATATATCTGATAATCGGAGCTGTTATATTACCTGGATGGTTGGCTAGATCCGCCGATAAAAAGTAACATAACTTAGGCGGTAAGCCGTAACTTTAACTTCTCAACAATCTGAAAAATGAAGAAAGGAAAAGGAACTAATGCAGTGCATGCTGGAGTAAAACACGACCCCTCAACTGGGGCTATTATGACTCCCGTATATCTCACATCTACTTATGTTCAGGAAGGTGTAGGAAATCATAAAGGTTATGAGTACTCAAGAACTCTTAATCCTACCCGACATGCTCTAGAAAATGCTTTTTCAGAATTAGAAGGAGCTAAATATGGTCTTGCGTTCGCATCGGGATTAGCTTCAATGGACACCCTTTTGAAAATTCTCAATCCGGGAGACGAAGTAATTTCGACTGACGATTTATACGGAGGGTCATACAGATTATTCACGACTGTCTTTGCGAACTACGGTATAGTTTTCAAATTCGTTGATTTCAGCAACGAGGATGCTGTTACTGAAGCAATTAATGAAAAAACAAGGCTGATTTGGATTGAAACTCCGACAAACCCTATGATGAAGATCACAGACATAGCTAGTGTGAGTTCTCTTGTAGACGGCCGAGACATTCTGGTTTGCGTTGACAACACGTTTGCAACCCCAATGCTTCAGCAGCCTCTGGCACTTGGTGCCGACGTCGTGATGCATTCAGCGACTAAATATCTGGGAGGACACTCAGATGTAGTAATGGGATGCTTAATGTTGAATGACGACGCATTAGATAAAAAGCTTAGGACTCTACAGAATTCATGTGGTGCTATTGCTGGACCTATGGATTGTTTTCTCGTTATAAGAGGTATAAAAACTCTACACCTTAGAATGGAAAGACACTGTGAGAACGGGAAAGCTATCGTAGAGTATTTAAGTGAACATCAGAAAGTAGAGAAAGTATTTTGGCCAGGCTTGGAAAGCCACCCTGGTTACGATGTCGCTTCTAAACAAATGTCTGGGTTTGGAGGTATGGTCGCATTTACCATTAAAGGCGATAATCTAGAAACAGCGCATAAATTTGTGGCGGCTACAGAATTGTTTACCCTTGCCGAGTCTTTAGGCGGTGTCGAATCATTAATAGGACACCCAGCGAGCATGACTCACGCATCAATTCCTAAAGAGATTCGCGAAAAAGTGGGCGTCACAGATGGTCTTATACGTTTAAGTTTAGGTGTCGAAGATGCTGCAGATATTATTGCAGACTTAGAAATAGCATTCCAGGCGATCTAGTCATGTCTCACCCAGAAGAACATCACGCAGTCATAGGCGCTGGTCTAGTTGGTAGCCTTTGGGCCATTATTCTTGCGAACAAAGGATATAGAGTTAGTCTTTACGACAGACGACCTGACCCACGTTTGAATACTATTGATGGTGGTCGATCTATAAACCTTTCGTTGAGCGACAGGGGCTGGAGAGCTTTGGAAATTGCAGGTGTTGCTAGCCTAGTTAGAGAGATAGCAATGCCCGTAAACGGAAGAAGGTTACACAGCATTAATGGAGATACTAATTTTCAGAGTTATGGAAGTGATGAGCAGTGCATATATTCTGTTTCAAGAGCGGGGTTGAACATGATTCTTGTAGAAGCAGCTGAGAAAAACTTGGCTGTAAAGGTTTTATTCGACCATCCATGCTCAGGCTATTCTCTAAACGAAAATTCAGTTAGCTTACACTTTAAAGGGCTTGAGTCTATTTCTCACGATAGAGTTTTCGGTACAGACGGTGTTTTCAGTGCAATTAGAGGCACGATGACTCGTAAAGATCGGTTCGACTATTCTCAGGCCTACTTGCCCCACGGCTACAAGGAAATTGAGATGCAGCCTAATACGAATGGCGGATACAAAATGGCTGAGGACGGACTTCATATTTGGCCTAGAGGGAAGTTCATGTTTATGGCATTGCCTAATCCGGGGGGGAGCTTCACATGTACACTTTTCGCACCTTTTGAAGGCAAGGAGTCTTTTGAGAACATCAAGTCCGACGATGATGTGCTAGGGTTCTTTAAAAAACACTTCCCCGATTCACTTGAACACCTTCCTAACTTAATAGACGATTGGAATTCTAACCCCGTGAGTTCTATGTGCACAGTGAAGTGCTACCCGTGGAATGACAGCAGTAGAGTTGCGTTATTAGGCGATTCAGCTCACGCTATTGTACCGTTTTACGGTCAGGGGATGAACTCCGGATTTGAAGATTGCAGTGTCCTTTCAAATTTAATGGACGAAATCGACGGGATTCCAGATGAGTCGGAATGGGAAAATGTTTTAGGTAAATATTCTGAATTGAGAAAACCCGCTGGGGATGCGATTTTGGACTTAGCTCTGCATAATTACATAGTGATGCGAGATAAAACTATGGACCCCGTATTCCAGCTGCAGAAGAAAATCGAGTCTCTATTAACTACTACTTACCCAGAGAGATGGAAGCCTTTGTATTCTCTTGTTACTTTCACTCATACTCCATACCAAAACGCTTGGCGTCGAGGTCAATTACAACAGGCAGTAATGAATGAAGTAATGTCACATCCTGATATTGAAAGTAAATGGAATAGCCAGGAAATTATGGCACTTGCAATTAGAACCCTAGATAAATTTGAGTATGACCCCTCGTTCTTAGATGGTTCAACATCTTTACTCTCATTGGATGTTTAAACTGTCTTCAATGTTATGCGCAATGTTATTGTGTTTAAGTCAGGACCTATTCTCGCAAAGCACATCGTTTACATCAACACTAAAGGAGTACAGGTCTAGTGGGTGGATATTATCTGCTGGAGCTGCTGGTTTTTTAGGTGCTAATACGTCTTGGAGTGAAGAACTGATCGATGTCGACACTATTTATTCGGGAACATGGACGCCTGAAAGTGAATTGCAATGGAATTTAGGGCTGGGAAGGGTTTGGCTTATAGAAGACCCCATATTAATAGACAGAATCAACTTAAACCTAATCGTCGGCAACAGAAGTGTGACTGAGAGCTTTGACGGGAATCTTGTCGGGATAGACACAAGTCTGGTAGGCATTACAAACTCCATAAATCTAGGCCTACACACAACGATATTTCATTCTTTCACCATATCTCCGGATTTGTTTATTGAAGCTGGATTAGGAGCTGCTGTTAGGTACGATTTTTTCGAAAACGGCTCAGGTGTAATCAACTTAGATGAAGCCGTTACCGGTGTTTCAACTTTTCAGCCAGTTACAGCAAGCTTAGAGGCCATAATCGGCGTGGGGGCAATGCGGTACAAAGGCCGGTTCATCAGAGTTCACTTTGCTACCGATCTGCTTCAGCTCGCACCTATTAACGGTACGGGCAAAACCCCTTGGGTTCAAGGAGATTACAGGCCTTATAGGGTGATATTGAACTTGGATGTGTTCCGAAGGAAACCAGCTAAAGGTTGTGCAAATCCTAACCTATCAGAGGACTCTGGAGAACTTTTTGGGAAGAAAATGAGAGGATGGAGAAAGGTGAAGAATAATTGGAAAAAGAAGCGTAAAAGTCGAAGGAAGAGAATACTGTAAGAACAATTAATCAGAACAAAGCTCCACTAGAACCTTTGCCGTATCAGAAGGATGTAAGAATGCTATTTGCTTCCCGTCAGCACCAGGTTTGGGACCGCTTATACATCTGTACCCCTTAGCCTCAAGGGATTTAATTTCGGCTTCGAGATCATCTACGTGGAAAGCAACATGATGAAGCCCCTCACCTCTTTTATCAATATGCCTAGCAATAGGGCCGTCTGGGGTTGTCGATTGAAGAAATTCGATTTTAGATTCTCCCGTATTGAAAAACGATGTGATAACATCTTCGTCCTTCACTTCTTCACGTTTAAAAGGACCCTCGCCCAGAACATCAGTGAATATCTTTTCTGCTGCTGCTAAATCCTTAACTGCTATACCCAAGTGTTCTAATCTCTTCATATCTCCAAAGGTATGTAATCCGTACCTTTGTGGCCATGAATCTATCATTAGAAGGTCGCCACGCATTAGTCTGTGGTTCGTCTCAAGGCATAGGCCTAGCTGCCGCAAAGGAATTAGCTTCACTTGGAGCTAGAGTTACCCTGATTGCGAGGAACGCCGACAAACTTAAAATTGCAGTGGAATCTCTTCCGAACGTAGAGAGTGGAAAGCATGGATATGCTACTGCGGACTTTAGTAAATCTGAAGAAGTGGGGCTAGTTGCTAGACGATTAGCTAGTGAAGGTGCTATCGATATATTGATAAATAACACAGGAGGACCAGCAGGAGGACCTATTTCAGAGGCTGACACCAGTGCTTTTATAGCAACTTTTGAGCAGCACTTACTTTGCAATCATAAGTTAGCTCAAGCCGTTCTGCCAGGCATGCGAGAAAGTGGGTTTGGTAGAATCGTAAATGTGATAAGTACTTCCGTTAAAGCTCCGCTAAATGGTTTGGGTGTATCGAATACTATTCGAGGAGCAGTGGCGAATTGGTCAAAAACATTGGCTAATGAAGAGGGTAAGCACGGCATCAGAGTGAATAACGTACTCCCAGGGGCTACTAACACAGCGAGACTAAAGAGCATCATTGAATCCAAGTCCGCTAAGAGTGGTGCTTCAATATCTGAAATACACAAAGCAATGACAGGTGCAATTCCCGCTGGAAGGTTCGGAGAAGCTGAAGAAATAGGTGGTGCTATAGCTTTTCTTTGCACACCCGCTGCAGATTACATTAGTGGTATTAATTTGCCTATCGATGGTGGACGAACGGCCTCTCTTTAATTTATATTTGCAACGACTATAAAAACAATAGTTAAACTACTTACAATGCAGGAAAGAATCGACGCTTTTATGGCTCTAGCGGCCAAACGCAATTCTAACGAACCAGAATTCCTTCAAGCCGTCCAAGAGGTGGCTGAGACTGTAATTCCTTTTATCGACAAACATCCTAAGTACGAGGCAGCTCGCATTTTAGAACGTATGATCGAACCAGAACGCACTATTATGTTCCGAGTGCCTTGGATGGATGATAAAGGTGATGTTCAAGTAAACCGTGGCTACCGCGTAGAGTTTAACTCTGCTATAGGACCATATAAAGGAGGTTTGAGATTTCATCCTAGTGTAAACCTTAGTATTTTAAAGTTCTTAGGTTTTGAGCAAGTATTTAAAAATGCTCTTACAACACTTCCACTTGGAGGTGGTAAGGGTGGTTCTGACTTTAACCCGAAGGGGAAAAGTGACAACGAAGTGATGCGTTTTTGCCAAAGCTTTATGACTGAACTATGTCGTCACATTGGAGCTAACACAGATGTTCCGGCTGGAGATATCGGAGTTGGTGGACGTGAAATTGGATACATGTTCGGTCAATACAAGAGAATTAGAAATGAATTCACTGGAGTATTAACTGGAAAGGGTGTCAACTGGGGTGGTTCATTAATTAGACCAGAAGCTACTGGTTATGGAACAGTATATTTCGCTCAAGAAATGCTTGCCACTAAAGGTGAGAAGTTCGCTGGAAAGACAGTCGTTATTTCTGGCTCTGGAAACGTAGCTCAATTTGCTGCACAGAAATGTATTGAATTAGGAGCTAAGGTTGTGACTATGTCCGACTCTAAAGGATATATTTTAGATCCATCAGGCATAGACACAGATAAACTAGCTTGGATTATGGATCTGAAGAATAACCGTCGAGGTCGAATCAGCGAGTATGCTTCACAGTATCCAGGCAGCACGTTCAATGAAGGATCAAGACCGTGGGGAGTTGATTGTGACGTGGCACTACCATGTGCAACACAGAACGAAATTAATAAAACTGAAGCAAAGGCCTTGATGGCTAATCATTGTACTTGTATTGCTGAAGGAGCTAACATGCCTTGCACACCTGAAGCTGTAGAAGTATTCCAAAATGCTGGAGCTTTGTTTTCACCTGGTAAAGCATCAAACGCTGGAGGTGTCGCTACATCTGGATTGGAGATGTCACAGAATAACATGAGACTCTCATGGAGTGCTGAAGAGGTTGATAGCAAGCTTCACACTATCATGAAAGACATTCATTCTCAGTGTCTAGAATATGGAACTGATGAAAACGGTAAAGTAGATTACGTTCGTGGTGCTAACATAGCTGGATTTGTAAAAGTTGCAGATGCTATGCTAGATCAGGGAGTAGTATAAAAACAAAAGACTTTGAGAATTTTACTAGTCTTCATACTAAGTCTTTCTTCTATTCTTTTATTTTCATGTGGAAATAACAGCAGTTCCACTGAGGAAAGTAATCTCTCAAACAGTACTTTTTTAGCGCAAGTAAAAAACACATACGGGTTTAAATGTGCCATCTGTCACGGTAAGGATGGAAAGCCAGTAATTAAAACTGCCTCTGATTTAAGGACATCTAACATGTCACACGATGAAATGGTGGCTATTATCAAGTATGGGAAAGGCGGCACAGTCATGCTACCCCAAGTAGATGTCTTAGATACAGAGATGATTGAAGGGCTAGCTGAATACATTACAACTTTAGGCCTATAAATGTCGAAACGTCAACCCATAGACACAGCTGTTAAAAAGGAAACTTGCGTTTTAATAGGACTGGCTACTCAATACCAAAAGCGAGAACAACTTGAAGAGTATTTAGAGGAGCTTGCCTTTCTCGTGACTACAGCTGATGCTGTAACGAAAAAAACATTCATTCAGTCATTAACAAAACCCGATGTTAAAACCTTTATAGGGTCTGGTAAATTACAAGAGGTTAAAGAATACGTAGTCGCTGAATGTATCGACATGATAGTCTTTGATGATGAGTTAAGTGGCTCTCAAATAAAAAATATTGAAAAGGAAATTCCAGAGGTAAAAATACTGGACAGACCTAATTTGATCCTAGATATATTTGCACAAAGGGCCAGAACGGCACACGCAAAAACACAAGTTGAACTAGCCCAATATCAGTACTTATTGCCTAGGTTAACTAACATGTGGACACACCTTCAGAAACAAAAAGGTGGAATAGGTATGAAGGGACCTGGAGAGAAAGAAATAGAAACTGATCGAAGAATTATTAGAGATAGAATCTCGCTTTTAAAAAAGGATTTAGCTGCTATTGATAAGCAGATGGCTACGCAAAGAAGTAATAGAGGGGCGCTGATTAGAGTGGCATTAGTTGGATACACTAACACCGGCAAGAGCACGCTGATGACTGCTATATCAAAGAAAGATGTATTTGCTGAGAATAAACTATTTGCGACATTAGACACCACTGTGAGAAAAGTAGTCGTGGGAAACCTACCATTCCTTCTAAGCGATACTGTGGGATTCATTAGAAAACTACCTACACAATTAATTGAGAGTTTTAAATCCACCCTTGATGAGACTCGAGAGAGCGACTATTTGATTCACGTTATTGATGTAAGTCATCCGCAATTCGAAGACCAACTCGATGTAGTGGAAAGAACTCTCGGGGAGATAGGGTGTGAAGACAAACCCACGCTGTTGTTATTTAATAAAATAGATCAGTTGAAGGATGAAGAGTTCGAGCGATCTCCAGCCGAGCTAGTCGCTGGTCTTAAGGAGAGGTTTGAAAAGGAGGGAAATGACGTAGTCTTTATGAGCGCATTAAATAAAGGAGATGTCACTAGTTTAAGAGATCTACTTTACGAAAGAGTAAAAGAACTTCATATTAAGAGATATCCATATAATCAATTCCTATATTAGTACCATGTCTAGCATACGTCAAGAAAAAGTAGGTGAACTTGTAAAGCAGGAATTGAGCATAATCTTCCAGCGCAATACTTCTATCAGATTTGATGGGATATTTATAACGGTAACAATCGTAAGAATGTCTCCTGACTTAGGTCTGGCAAAAGTATTTCTGAGTTTTTTAGTTGTCAAAAAACCAGAAGAAGCTTTAAATAAAATAAAGCGAGAGTCTAATTGGATCCGTAAAACTTTAGCTGGAGTGATAGGCAAGCAGGTGAGACGTATTCCTGAATTACATTTCTACCTCGATGATAGCCTTGATTACTACGAAGCAGTAGAAGAAGCATTGAAAAGCTAATAACGGTGCGACTTGCCACTAGACTTGCTCTGCGTTACGTTTTTCAACCTAGGTCGTTAAAATTAGTACATATTATTTCTGGGATTTCGATGTTTGTTATCGCACTGGTGACGGCAGCGATGATAATAGTTCTCTCTGCTTTTAATGGCTTAGAAAAACTCGTAAGTGAGATTTTCGGCACACTGGATGCTGAGCTTGCACTTGTGCCATTAACTGGAGAAGTCGTCTCGGACACATTAGCTAGTATTTTAGACAAACATGAGGGCATAGCATATTACTCAAAGGTGATTGAAAACGAAGCCATCATTAGGAGTAATGGAAAGACATTAGCATGCTCTGTACTGGGTGTTGATGAAAGATTCAACGACGTGTCTAGGCTTGACTCTTCTATAGTGATGGGTAGTTGGGGAGCATCTTATAGTGACAAAGAATGTGTCTGTTTAGGTTCTGGAATTAAGTCGGAGTTGCAAATATTTATCGACACTAATAATCCGGAAATAGTATCATTAGGCGCACCTATTAGGGGTAAAAATCTAAATAGAAATCGAGAAAGGGCTTTTAGAACTATACCGACTTTGGCATGCGGGGCATTCTCTATCAATGCTGATCTAGACACCAGGTACGCCATTACTTCATTGAGTTTTGCTCGGGAATTATTCGATAGGCCAGAACACATCAGTCGTTACGAAATATGTCCAGCTGAAGGTTTTACTGCAGAAGATTTATTAAATGATGACGACCTCCTATTAGCCTTAGGCGACAAGGTGAAATTGAGAAGTAGAGCTGAAAAGCATAAGTTTATCACCCAAACTAATAGAGCAGAGAAATGGGCAACTTTCGTTATTCTAAGTTTTATATTAATCGTGGCGGCCTTTAACATCCTCGCATCTTTAACTATGTTGCTAATAGACAAGAAGTCTGATATTGAAGTCTTCAAAGCTATGGGGATGACGAATCGCGATCTAGAAAGGATATTTTCAATCCAAGGCCTAGCTATAAATATAGTAGGTGGGCTTGTGGGTTTAGTCCTAGGAGTGCTTTTGGTTTTAGGCCAAACCCACTACGGATGGATAGAATTGTCAAGATCAGTAGTACCAGCATATCCGGTTAAGCTAGTTATGACAGATGTATTAGGTATTTTAGCTGTAGTGATTGGAATCGGAGGAATAGGTTCTGCAGCTATGGTTAAATACCTAATTAGAAAAATCGTGATTGTGGAATAACACAGCTATCTCGTTGAGTTTAGCACGTATCTCCTCAACCTTGTCTAAGGTCACTAGCTCTAGTCTATGAGGTTTGAAATTAGGTATACCCTTAAAGTAATTAGTGTAGTGACGTCTCATTTCGACGACACCTAACCTCTCTCCTTTCCACTCTACAGATCTCTCAAAATGCATTGTAACCGCAGCTATACGATCCTGCATAGTGGGTGGAGTGAGATGATCACCTGTTTTCATAAAATGTTTTATCTCGTTGAATATCCAAGGTGTTCCTATGGCAGCCCTACCTATCATGATCCCATCAACTCCAAACCTGTTCTTATACTCAATCACCTTTTCTGGAGTGTCAATATCTCCATTCCCAAATACAGGGATATGCATTCTGGGGTTATTTCTTACCGCTGCTATTAATGACCAGTCAGCTTCACCTTTATACATCTGCGCTCTAGTTCTACCATGAATACTTATCGCTTTGATACCCACATCTTGTAGCCTTTCCGCAACCTCTACTATATATTTAGAATTATCATCCCAACCAAGTCTAGTCTTAACTGTAACGGGAAGTTCGCATGTGTTTACAATCTCCCTAGTCATTTCAACCATCTTAGGGATGTTCTGCAAAATCCCTGCACCAGCGCCTTTGCAAGCAACCTTCTTTACAGGACAACCGTAATTAATATCGATCAAATCTGGCCCAGCAGCCTCCGCTATAGCTGCAGCAGATCTCATCGGGCCTATATCAGCCCCGAAAATTTGAATACCCACTGGTCTTTCATACTCAAAAATATCTAGTTTGATTTTACTTTTTGCTGCATCGCGAATTAATCCTTCAGAGCTAATAAATTCAGTGTACATTAAATCTGCTCCATACTGTTTACATACAGCCCTAAAGGGCGGATCACTAACGTCCTCCATGGGCGCAAGTAAAAGAGGGAACTCTCCTAATTCTATATTATCTATTTTTACCAAAGAAATTCGAACTTGCAGCAAAACTACAGTAACTAATGTCGTTCATTCAACAGGCCTTCAGAAATCTTCACCCGATTCTTCAATTTGTCTTTATTTGTTGTGTGGTGGTCGCAGGAATGGCTGTAACTGTGGTCGCAGGAATGAAAATTGCGAATATTGTTTGTGACAATACAATTTCAGCCTCTGATTTTTTAAAACAGCTAAATCTAGTAAACACTGATGCTGGGGTTTGTGGAGCTTTACTAATAAATAGTCTTAATCAAATTATAGCATTTGGTGGTGCGGGAACAGTTTTCACTCTTCTTTATGGTAATTACACCGGTATAGGCTTTTCAAGTAAAGGCAGAAGTAAAAAACTCTGGAGGTTTATTATAGGGGGTGGAGTACTAACTATGTGTGTGTCACCCATTCTTGAAATTATGTCTATTATCAACGAATGGATAATCTCAAAGTTGGGGCCTCAAATATATTCTATGGCTTTGGATATAGAGGATAAAGCAGCGGAGATGACAGTGGCTATGCTACAAATTGATTCAACAAATAGTTTCGTTATAACATTGATTGCAGTCGCTGTATTACCAGCTGTATTTGAAGAATATCTATTCCGTGGAACTTTTCAGCCGATGTTTGCGAAATGGAGTGGAAATATTCACATAGGCATATGGACTAGTGCTGCTTTATTCAGCCTGATACACATTCAGTTTTTCGGATTCTTACCTCGAATGTTTTTAGGTGCAGGCTTCGGGTATCTAGTAGTAGCTAGTGGTAGTCTTTGGCCAGCTATATCTGGTCACTTTATAAATAATGGCGTAGCTGTTTTATCAGCTTGGTGGTTTGGGGCTGACTGGATTTCCGAGAATATAAATCAAAGTGAAAGTGTCTGGACTTCAAAAGAATGGACAATTGCTATAGGATTTGCCACTCTAATAGTGTTCGGAATTACACAATTGAAAAAGTGGTCCGTTTGGGGCGAAAACGAAATTAAATACTTAGAGCCCGGGCAATTATCAAATCCTCTGGAGTCGTAATCTTAATGTTCATCTGATCGCCTTCACAAAGGTGTATCTTATTACCTGCTGCCTCAAATACACTGGCATCATCTGTGAAATTAGGTGAGTAATCAACCGCGAATGCAGGCTTGAGAAGGGCCAAATCGAAACATTGTGGGGTTTGGACTGTAAGATAATCAGAACGATCAACGGATAATGATGTACCATCTGTAGATACTTTACGAATGCTATCCGTTAATGGTATTACTGGAATTGCAGAACCATGAATGGCTGCAGTTTGGAAGCAATTTTGAATCATTGTAGATGACGGGAAAGGTCTTACCGCGTCGTGAATAGCTACTATTCCTTCATCTGGAAAGGTTAGAAGACCATTCAGAACAGAATGGAATCTTTTGTCTCCACCTTTTATCAAACTAACAGCTCCTGATTCGCCGTATTTATCCTCCAACTCTCTGAATTCGTCAAACAGAGTTTCATTGAGTACTATTGACAACTGTGCATCTGGCACAGCTTCTCGAAAACGACGAAGGGTCCACCACATAAGCGGTAGACCCTTAACCGATAAAAATTGTTTGGCCTGATTGCTCCTCATACGCGAACCGATACCGCCGGCGACTATGAGAACAAAGCGGCTCACAAGAAATTATTTTGACTCAGCGTAACGCTCAGCGATTGAAGACCAGTCAACAACATTGAAGAATCCAGCGATGTAATCTGGTCGTCGATTCTGATAGTTTAAGTAATACGCGTGCTCCCAGACATCTAAACCCATAATAGGGGTGCCTCCGCAGCTAATTCCAGTCATAAGTGGATTGTCTTGGTTTGCTGAAGAACAAACACATAGCTTGCCCTCTTCACATACACAAAGCCAAGCCCAACCAGAACCAAATCTTGTTGCAGCTGCCTTAGAAAACTCATCTACCAACGCCTCGTAACTACCGAAATCTCTATCGATAGCATCAGCTAATTCACCTGAAGGCTTACCTCCACCGTTAGGAGACATTGAGTTCCAGAAAAGAGTGTGGTTGAAAAAGCCTCCGCCATTATTTCTAATAGCAGCATTATCTGTGTGATTTGCTAGAAGATCTTCAATGCAAGACCCCTCTAGTTCTGTTCCAGATATAGCAGCATTAAGCTTAGATGTGTATCCAGCATGGTGCTTGCCGTGATGGATTTCCATGGTGCGTGCATCGATATGGGGCTCTAAAGCATCGTATGCATATGGTAAATTAGGTAGTTCAAAAGCCATGTGGCGTAAGATTAAATGATTCTGATATTAAAGTGTCAGCGTTCGCTGGCAACAAATATAGCCTTCCATCCCGTAGCTGAAACCGAGACCTCTCTAACAATTCATAAATTGCTCTATCTATAAACTGATCACCTTCTGACAAAACGAGATAATAAGCTGCTTCTCCGAACATATTTCTAGACACTTGGGCTAAAAATCTTTTCATAATTCTCTCCTCCTCTTCGAAGTTCCATTTAGGGGTTTCTAGGTTCTGTTCTTTCGATGCTGCGGCTATTCGTGCTAGGCCTCCTAATGTGGGGTGGTTCCAAAGATCACTTGAGCCTAACTCAACAGACGAGCTCATTTTGTCTAATCGGATTCTGTTTACATCAACCCACTCAAAAGCAGCATCTCTCAAAGCCCCACTCCAAACTAATTCCGCCAGTGCTCTGTTGTTTTCTGTACTGTCTAGAGGAATAAATATGTCTGGAGTAATACCTCCACCGCCGAAAACTTCGCGACCAAGGCTGGTTTTATATGCTATACTATCCGTCACTCTAATGCTATCTAGAGAATAGAACTCACCCGATTCAAGCCTATCTGCATGATCTTCATGATAGTCAATGCCTTCACCGTAAGGCTTCTGTATAGCTCGGCCACTAGGAGTATAAAAGCGTGCTGTCGTTAATCTCAATGCGCCCTCGTCTTCAACAGGGAATTCCTCTTGGACTAAGCCTTTTCCGAATGACCGACGACCTATTATCAGTCCTCTATCGTTATCCTGCATGGCTCCCGCAAAAATTTCAGAAGCGGATGCTGAGCTTTCGTCAATCAACACCACTATAGGAAATTGCGCATACTCACCATCGTATTTAGATGAGTAAGTATATCTAGGTGAAGATTTACCCTCGGTATAAACTATGGGCAATCCCTCTTGCAAAAACCTATCTATCATGTCAGTAGCAGCTAGAAGATACCCCCCTCCATTTCCTCTGAGGTCTATTACGAAAGAATGAGCCCCTTTATTTTCGAGTGTGACTAACGCACTTTTAAATTCATCAGATGTAGTGGCTGAAAATCTAATAATTTTAATATAACCTATTTCATTATCTAGAAGAATTGAAGCCACAATACTATGAATGGGAATCCTTGCTCTGATTATCTCTACTTCATAGACCTCCCGTGAATTGCCGCGAATAAGTTGAAGGTTAACTACAGTACCACCTTTGCCTTTTAATAGCTTGACGACCTGGTTATTAGTTAGGTCAGGCCCTGATATTTCTAACGTATCGACTTTTATTATTCTATCCCCTGCTCTGATGCCAGCACTTTCGGATGGACCGCCCGGAAGAGCAGTGACTACCATCAGAGAATCGTTCTGAATGAGAAATTCAACTCCTATACCTTCAAATCCGCCCTTCATGGGTTCAGCCATTTCTGCAAGTTCTTCTTCAGAGAAATAAAATGAATGAGGGTCTAGTTCTTCGATAATAGCTTGCACTGCAGCATTCTCGAGTGAGGACCTGTCAATGGAGTCGACGTATAGGTATTCGATTTGGTCTAAAAGATCAGTAATACGGGAGTTCGAGGAAAACGAAGTAATGCCTAGCTCGTTACAACTCTTACCAATGTAGATACCAGCTACCAGCATCATAATAAAGAGTATGGGTCTGTTTTTAGGCGTCATCGGAATGGTTTTTTATTTCTACTCCGGCTGAACGCAAGAAATCTAGGCCATCTTTATCCTTGTATTCTTTTAGATATACTACTCGTGTGATTCCGGCTTGATGTATGAGTTTCGCACAATCTCTACATGGAGAAAGTGTGATGTAAAGAGTTGCTCCTTGTGCACTGTTATGACTTCTAGCTAATTTCAAAATTGCATTGGCTTCAGCATGTAGAACGTACCAGTGTGTATCTCCTTCAGCGTTTTCACAGCAATTATCGAAGCCAGACGGAGTGCCATTATAACCGTCAGCAATAATCATTCTATCCTTTACGATAATCGCCCCGACTTGTTTTCTGTAGCAATGAGAGAGTTTCCCCCATTCGGTAGCCATCTTTATATAAGCTCCGTCGTACCTCCTCTGTTTCTTTTCTTCCTTAGTCATTTGTTTGCTCATATTATAACGAGATAATGCGCAAGATAAACAAAGAAAATCACGAGTGCTCAGCCTTAGAGAAGGATTAGAGTTGTAGTTTTGTTAAATGCGTATTTACACTAGAACAGGGGATGATGGTACAACCGGGCTTTTCGGCTCTGAAAGGGTATCTAAAGACGATATTCGTATAGAAGCATACGGAACTGTTGATGAGTTAAATGCGCAGCTAGGGAGATTGATCGAGCATAGTGAGATGGCACCTCACTTGGTGTTTTTCCGTGGAATTCAATCCGATCTGTTTCTGCTGGGCTCACATTTAGCAACCGTTGACCCTAAAATGAAGGCTCAACTACCCACATTTAATACTGCTGCTGTTAAAGAATTAGAGGATTGGATGGATATGGTAGATGAAAACGTACCACCATTAAAAAACTTCATCTTGCCTGGCGGGCATCCTTCAGTTGCGGACGCTCATGTAGCTAGAGCTGTGTGTCGAAGGGCAGAGAGAAGGCTTGTAAGCCTTGCAAATGAAAGTGAAGTGGATGCAGAACTGATCATTTACTTGAACAGGTTATCTGATTTACTTTTCACTGCTGCAAGGTGGCTATCTCATGCTTCTGGGTGCAAAGAAATCGCCTGGAAAGCCTAATTTTATTTGAAAAAGTGAACTAGTTGTAAAAAAACTTGCAATTGGTTGAGATTCTGCTATTTTTGCGCGCTGAACACCTCGTATAAAAATCATGTACTGGACCCTCGAATTAGCATCATATTTAGAAGACGCTCCTTGGCCTGCATCAAAGGACGAGCTTATCGACTTCGCTATGCGCACTGGTGCGCCATTAGAAGTTGTGGAGAACCTTCAAGGCCTTCAAGACGATGGCGAAAGCTATGAGACGATTGAGGACATTTGGCCTGACTATCCCTCTAAAGAGGATTTCTTCTTCAACGAAGACGAATACTAGCCTCTAAACCTTACCCAGCAACCTTCTGGTGGTCGAGGGATTGACTTGTTCCATTAATATTTCGCGGCCCTTAGATAGCTTTTCTATGAGTTCTTCTGTGCCGTGACGGACTGTGAGTAGTTCTAGGTTTTTTCTTGATTCAGACCAAAACCCACTCCCCAACTCGCTCTCAAATTTCTTCTGCTTAGAAATATCTGTATCGAAGGTAATCTCAAATCTAACAGCGGAGTTTTGCATCATCCGTACATGAATACAAGACTCAGCTAAGGCTCCGAAAACGGTTTGCAAATGATCCTCGCCTACAAAGCTATGGTCAGAGGGGCCTAGGGATAAGCAAGTGACATCTGGTCGGTAGATATACATAGGAGTCGTGATTTCCAATGAAGGGAAATCTCCTATACATGTGCACAGACCATCCGGGTTTAGGAAACTCTTTACGAAAAGTGGAATCCCACGGTTTTGGAGAGGCTTCACAGTTCTAGGGTGAATAACACTCGCGCCGTAATAACTGAGTTCGAGGGCTTCTGAATAATCTAATTTTTCTATAGTTACTGTGTCCTCGAAAAGATTCGGGTCTGCGTTATGCATTCCCTGAACATCCTTCCAGATAATTACTTCCTTAGCCCCGGAAGCAGTCGCTAATAGAGCTGCGCTGTAATCGGAACCCTCCCGTCCTAATGTGGTGGTTCTACCATGGGGACTTATGCCGATAAATCCCTGCGTGACTAATGTGTCGCAATGATCAAGTTGACGAACCATCTCCACCCCATAATCAATTAATTGATCCTCATCTACCCGTGCTGATCCATGGCGTGAATCTGTTATGATGGTATTCCTAACGTCCCACCATTGAGCACCATGACCGTCTTGCTGTAGGTATTCAGCGATAATCTTTGTGCTGGCAAGTTCACCTATGGCTACTAATTCATCATACCTAGCGACGTCGTCAAGAGCAATTGGGAGAATGAATAATGACTGAAGCTCTAGTAGAAATGTTACGCTTAGGCCTAGTTCTTTTGAAACTGCAATGTGTCTTTCAGCTACAGCTTGTAATTTATTTACTGCTGATTCGCGATCTCTTTCTGCACATACTTGTTCAAGTTCATTCGTAGTCTTACCCATGGCACTAACCACAACTATGGTTTTTGAGCTAGGGGTATGGGATTTAAGAATTATTGCAATATTCTTAACTGCTTCTGCGTTTTTAACGGAAGCTCCGCCAAACTTGTGAATTGAAATTTTATTTGTAGAAATCACGGAGCGAAGTTAATCGTAGATTGCCATATGGAATCATTACCACTACCAATAACAGATCTTATATTAATATTATTGCTCGTTTGGGGAGCGTGGAATGGATATAAAAAGGGATTTATCGTTGCTATTGCATCGATAATTGCAATCGTAACAGGAGCATATTTGGCTTTCTATTTTTCTGACGCTCTCGGAAGTTGGATATCCGGCATTGTGGATTGGAGTGCGAAAAGTATTTCTGTAGCTTCTTTCGCGCTTACTTTCATTGGAGTAATATTTATAGTTCATCTTATAGCTAAAGCCGTGGAAAAGACTCTCGGATTAATAGCCCTTGGTGGGATTAATAAATTAGCTGGAGCTGTTTTGGGAGTTTTCAAAAACGCCCTCATTTTATCTTTTGTGATATACGGCTTGAAGGGGTTTGATATAAAAATTTACGAGGATACTAATAAGGAATATGTTGTATTGCCGATGGTGGAATCAATAGCTCCTTTAGTGTTACCGTATTGGGAAGATTTGACTGAGAAAACGACTTTAGAAAAAGTCAAAGACTCAATAAAGGAAGGGGCAGAGAAAATTGAAGGTAAAATTGAGGGAGGGATAGAAGAGTTGAAAGACGATTTGCAAGAAAAGCTTGACAAGTAGATTAAGCGCCAAACGCATTAAAAAGATCAGCAACTCTAGATTCTAATTCTGATTTAACCTCATCATAGCTGTCTCCTTCTGAAAGAGCTCTATTAACACTAACGTAGTACTTAATCTTCGGCTCCGTTCCAGAAGGCCTTACTGTAACCCTCGATCCTTTTTCTGTTATAAACTGCAGTACGTTAGATGCTGGTAGGCCGGTTTTCGGAACATCAAGGAAGTCTCTTACGCTCACGATTTTCTCACCCGCAAGTTCTGTAGGAGCATTCGATCTGTAATCTTTCATCATCGAAGCAATCTGCTCCGCGCCATCCCTACCCTTCTTTACAACCGACACTAATCCCTCTTTATAAACTCCATGCTCTCGATGAATCACCTCAAGCTGCTTCAGCATGGTGGTGCCTCGGAGTTTCAATTCGTGAGCTATTTCAGAAAGCAAACAACAAGCCGAAACTGCATCTTTATCTCTTGCTGTATCACCCACTAAGTAACCGTAACTCTCCTCTGCTCCAGCTATGAAAATTCTATCCTCGCTAGCAATAGCAGCTGCAATGTGCTTGAATCCCGTGAGTGTTTCCACTAATCCCACTCCATAACTGGCCGCAATTTTTTGTAGTAACGGTGTCGTTACTACTGTTGTCGCAATAAAGTAATCCTGTGAGAATCGTGCGCCTGATTCAGGGCCTTGATTCAACACGTAGTCGAATAAAAGAGCTGCCGTTTCGTTGCCGTTAAGCAGAGTGAAGCCTCCTTGAGGATTAGGGACAGCAAGTCCAACTCTGTCGGCATCGGGGTCGGTTCCCATAACTAAATCGGCATCTAAAGAATCGGCTAACGTAATGGCTGCAGCAAGGGCCTGCCCCTCTTCTGGGTTGGGGCTAGATACAGTTGGGAAATCTCCATCGGGGATAGCTTGTGAGGGAACTTCGTGGACGTTGTGAAAGCCCCATGCAGAAAGTGATGGTGGCACAGAAACGGAACCAGTACCGTGAAGGCCTGTGTAAACGAGACAAACCTCCGAACCGTTTTCTATCAGTGATGACGACGTCCTCAACTCTAACACCTTGTCTTTAAAAGCCTGGTCTAATTCCGAGCCAGCTATTACTACTGAACTACTATCTGTAGCCATTCTTACAGAGTCGAGGGAGGTGATTTTAAGTACTTCATCGATTATCCCGGCATCATGAGGAGCTACGATTTGGGCTCCATCTGAATAATAGACTTTAAAGCCATTATACTCTGGTGGGTTGTGGCTTGCTGTAATTACAATACCCGCCGCACACTTTTCGTGTATGACAGTAAAGGAAAGTTGAGGTGTAGGGCGAAGTTCAGGGTAAAGTATGGGGATAATATTATTCCCAGCTAAAACCCTAGCTGCCATCTCCGCAAACTCGTAGCTTTTATGTCTAGAGTCGAAGGCAATCGCGACCTTTAGTGGCGAAGGTAAATCGGAGGCGTTATTCTTCAAGTAATTAGCAAGACCCTGTGTTGCACGAGCGATTACAGCATCATTAATTCTGTTCAATCCAGGCCCACACACTCCTCGCATACCTCCCGTTCCGAATTCTATATTCTTATAAAACGCATCTATCAATTCATTCCAGTTACCGTTGTCTATCCAGCTCTGAACTTTGTCTCTGGTTTCTTTGTCGTATGGTTTTTCTGTCCAAACCTTCGCCCTTCTCATCACCACCTCATGCAATTTCATTTCTGAAATACACATCCCTAGTGATTCCTGCCAGGTCTTCCTCTCGATATTGACCATTTTGCTTAATGGTACTCCATCTAGATGAGAGTTCTTCGGTCTGACAGCTTTTGTAGGATAATCCTCTGTACTAATCCCCACTACCTCCACATCGTGTTTCATCTGAGCAAATAACTCCTTTGCAAAGCCGCTCCAACTCACCACTCCCATGTCGCTATAATGAACGACGCCACTTTTAAAGCCCTTGTCATGGTTCAGAACTATTGCCCGTAAACTTTCAGCCAGTGATCCGGCCCAAGTGGGGGTGCCTTTTTGGTCTGAAACAATATCTACACTCGTCTTATTATTCGCCGCCAACCTCAACATCGTTTTAAAGAAATTACTCCCACGATTATCGTAGAGCCAACCCGTCCTTACTATAAAAAATGGCACTCCAGCTTCCCCCATAACTCTAGCCACTTCCGACTCACCCTCCGCCTTAGTATTTCCATAAACACCTATAGGGTTCACCTCATCTTCAGCCCGATAAGGCCTCTCAGCAGTCCCTCCTTTCAATCCGTCGAATACATAATCCGTACTAATATGCACGAGGGTGTTGCCTCTTGCAGCACAACCCATAGCCAGAACCCTCGCAGCATAAACATTCCCTATCTTCGAATCCTCACGGCTACTCTCCGCACCATCAACGTCTGTAAAAGCCGCCGCATTAATTACGGCATCTGGCTTCTCCCTGTCTAATACAGCCCCGACAGCGACGGCGTCCGCTACATCCAACTCCGCCCTGCTCAACCCCACCCACTGAATTTCAGTATCTCCCGAAAACCGCCTTAAAATGCAGCTTCCAAGTTGCCCTCCGGCTCCGGTAATTAATACTTTTATCACCCCACGAAATTACGAAGAAGAAATGCTTTTGTAACATTTGGCACGTATCTTGCATTTGTCAATACACATTTAATAATCATGAAAAAGCTCACTCTGACCCTCATTTCGCTCGTTGCGTTTTCATTCTCTAGTCAAGCCCAAAATGTAATTTTACGTCAATTAACACACATTATCACCATAGATATTAGTAAGGATGTACATGACGAAAGCAATTTCGAAGGTTTCCTTGAGGATTCAAAACCAGGAATAGATTTATCATATAACAGAAGGTTTAGCGGGAAGATCCTGGAAAAAGGACTAAGTGTAGGATGGCAGCCTCTCGAAAATAACGAGTTCCAAGGCATAATTACTAATGGAATTGAAGGAGATCTAAACACTAAAATTCAAATGGTTCATGCGTATGGAACGCTTAGGGCCACGGCTTTTCCTAATAGCAATTTTCAGCCCTATGCAGAGGGCATTGCGGGAATCAAGGGAATTGTACTCTCTTCAAAGTTCACACAAGAATCTAATCAGGTTGTAACACATGACATTAACCACTCAATGACCACTTGGAATTTAGGTTACGCTGTCGGATTGCGTTGGGGAATGAGTGATAATATATCCATAGATCTTCGTTACCTAAGAGTTGAAGGTGGAGATCTTCATAGGATAGTAGGTGTAACAACCACGGAGGAGGGAGAACTTGTTTTTGACCAAGCCGACTGGAAAGCTCCTGTGGGCTACCTCAGAGCTGGAGTCAGTTTTAATTTCTAAGAACGCAGTACCAGTCCATTATTTTATTTTTTGACTTGAGCGGGTGGTTTTTGGTAATAAAAAAGATCTGAGAGTTCGTAAATAATCTTAGTCCTTATTATAAGACGAGATATCTTTGCTGCGTATTACTATGCGTGCATAACAATTTTATCCTTCTATATAATGAGCCACAAGAAGTATATCCTAAGTTTTAATGAGGTCCAAATGAAAGACATCCTCCGTGTGGGAGGGAAAAATGCTTCATTAGGAGAAATGATCCAAAATCTATCGCCACTTGGAATTAAGGTTCCCGACGGGTTTTCAATCGGATCTAACGATCTGACTCAACTTACATTAGGACTTGATAGAGATTCTGCACTCGTGGCAAATGTTTACGACGAAAGGAATCCAGACGTAAAGCGTTCTATTTCAAATCTTATAAAGACTGCTAAGGAATTTAATGTTAAGGTGGGTATATGCGGACAGGGTCCTTCTGACTTACCTGATTTCGCAAGATTTTTAGCAGATGAAGGAATCGATTCTATTTCTGTAACTCCAAATTCTGTATTAAAAACCCTAAAAGCACTTGAATGCACTACTTTGTAAGCCATGAGCGACAATCATATTTCTAATAGAAAACCGTTTTTCCCAGTAAGTGATGCCCTGATGACTTATTTAATAATGTACTCAAGGAAACTACCGATTCACATTCTATACTCAGACCTTAAGCACTATCAAGACACTATCCCTCTTGAGGACAAAGACGGAAGGTCTACATTATGGGAAACAGTTTTATATCCTGAGACACAAATGCAGGAATTGAATACAGGACTTATTGAAATTTACTCGATATTAAAATCCGATGGCGCGACTCTAATAAATCACCTTTCGGTGGATAGAATTGACTATTGTGAGTTCGGAAATTCTAAACCCTTTAGAGTTAAAATCATAAATCAATTAAATGACAATTACGATTACTTCTATGTGAAGTGCATAGATGCTTCAAGAATTTATGGCTTAGAATTAGAACACATTCTCTCTCCTAATAAAATAAATTATTTCGTTTACAAGGACACAATTATTGAAGAACACATTATGGGAATTCCAGGTGACCAGTTTATCGAGGTTAACCTAAAGGATGAAGGTCATAACGAAGTGAGGTTAGCTAAAGAATTTGTGAAGTTTAACGAACGATGTTTCATTCGATTATTAGGGGATATGAGATCGTACAACTTCGTGGTGGATATGACACCTGATTTCGATCAAATACAATACCGAATTCGTGCTATTGATTTCGACCAACAATCTTTTGAGGGTCGCAAGAACATGTACCTGCCTCAATTTTATAAGGAGAATAAATCATTTGTAGACCTTGCAGTTAGAAATATGTCACCCGAAACTGTAGAGCAGTATAAGCTTGAGGAGCGAGCTCTGATGGCAAAGAGATTAAGACTAGCAGAATATCAGATTAATAAACTCCTTGCCGCGATGGTTCAAGATGAATTATCACTCCCTACTCACATTGATGATTTACGCAATGACTTAGCTAAACACTATTCCCATAAACCATTTCTAAGATGTAAAACTATGGGGGAGATTGTGAAGGAGTGTCTAGAGATTATCAAGTCGATCTCATAGCATCAACTGGAGGCATTTTAGCAGCCGACATCGCAGGGGCAATACCAGCAATTAATCCTGACACTATGGCAATTGTAAATGCCAGTAGAACCCTGTCTAAACCTACCGTCAAATTCATTCCAAGGTCTGCTAAATTGATTAGGAATAATAAAAACTGAAGTGCGATAAGCGCTAAGACAGCTCCGAATACACAAAGAGCGATAGCCTCGAATAGGAATTGTATAAGTATGAAATTAGACTTCGCTCCCAGGGCTTTCTGAATCCCTATTATCCTAGTCCGCTCTTGGACGGAGACGAACATAATATTAGCTATGCTGAAGCAACCGACGAGGATAGCAAAAATCGCTATAAACCATCCGCCTAATTCCACCTGACTGAAGATGGAAGTGATCATACCGGTAAGCATGTC
>CAWVZZ010000003.1:0-25625 GCA_963934745.1 uncultured Flavobacteriales bacterium
AGGAAAACTTAAAACGAGAAAATGGGAGGACAAGCAAGGCCAAACAAGATACACAACTGAGATAGTTGCAGATGTAATGCAAATGCTAGACAGGAAGGATAGCAATACTAACAATGCACCACCTGAGCAGACTAAGCCAGAAGCTCCCGCAATGCCTGAGCAGACAAATTCTGACATGCCGTTTTAGTAATGGCTCCCCCCGACCTGAGTTTAACAACATATCTTCTTCCGATAATACTTATTGGGGTTCTGTTGATTTGTAGCGCCCTGATTTCAGGCTCTGAAGTTGCTTTTTTCTCATTAAAACCAAATGATTTAGAAGATCTTGAGAACGACGGGAAGAAAAGCTCAAATATGGTTCTTCAGCTACTTAGAAAGCCTAACGAAAAAGAAGGCCCACGAAATTTACTAGCAACAATACTAGTCTTAAACAATCTGATCAACGTTGCAATTATTCTTATTGCTACTGTTAAAACCCAAGAATTAATCGGAAAATTCGGGATAGAGGATCAATGGGTGATTTTCGTAATTAATATCATCGGAATAACTTTAGTACTGGTTCTGTTCGGAGAAGTAATCCCTAAATTATACGCAAACACTCACAATCTACGTGTGAGCCGAATGATGTCTGGCCCACTAATCATCCTTCAGAAAGGACTTACTCCTTTTTGGAAGCCATTAGTAATGATTGGAGAAAGGCTTGATAGACGGCTATTAAATTCCTCGAATGATTTATCTGTTAACGAGCTCTCGAAAGCGATAGAACTGACTGATAATGATGAGCGCACTGTAGAGGAAAAGGAGATTCTGGAGCGTATTATCAAATTCGGGGATAAGGATGCAAAACAAATTATGACCCCTAGAACCGACATAGTTTCATTCTCCATCGATGAGTCTTGGGAAGCACTGCGAAATGCCGTAATAGAAAGTGGCTTCACACGAATCCCCATCCACAAAGGATCCATGGATGAAGTTGTGGGAGTCTTACATATAAAGGATTTGATTCCTTTACTTGAACTAGAAACAGCTGCATGGAGTGCGCTCCTAAGAGAACCCTACTTCATTACTGAGAATATGATGATTGACGACTTGCTCAAGGAATTCCAAAAGAGAAAGGTTCACATGGCCATAGTTGTTGATGAATATGGAGGCACTAGTGGACTAATCACCCTTGAGGACGTCCTCGAAGAGATCGTAGGTGACATTACAGATGAGTTTGATGTAGAACAAATCAGTTTCTCACGTCTTGACGATAAAACCTACATAATGGAAGCAAAAACCCCACTTGTAGATTTTTATAGAATATTAGACCTAGATGACGAACAGTGGGAAGAGTCAAAGGGGGAAAGTGATACTATAGGTGGATTTATTATCGAACAAGCGGGGAGTATTCCTAAAAAGGGCGAAAGTGTTTTATTTGAAAATGTAAAACTCATCGTTGATGCGGGAGATAACAGAAAGCTTGAAAGAGTGAAAATCGAAATTCTTTCGGCGTGAATAAGGTAACATACATAATCATGTGTGCAACGTTAGGGTTGACGCAATGCAACAGCCCTACTATTCCAAAGCCAGAAGGTTACTTCAGAATCACAATGCCCGAAGTTGAATATAAGCCAGACACAACACATTGTGGGCTTACGATTGAAAAGCCGTTATACTCGATTCTGGAAAATGTAGAAAATGAAAAGGGTGAAAATTCGTGTTGGTTTAACTTGAGTTTCCCTGATTATAATGCTCGTTTTCATTGTACAGAAGTTGAAATTCATGAAAATCTAGCTTCATTGATGAACGATTCTGAAGAGTCTGTTTTCAAGCATGAAGCTAAAGCAAATGGCATTAGCCGCATCCGAGTTAATGACAAAGAAGCTGGGATCTATGGTGTCCTATATCATCTAGGTGGTCCAGTCGCAACGCCTATACAGTTTTTCGTGACTGACAGCACTAAACATTTCCTGAGAGGGTCATTATATTTCAACACTAGTGTAAATGCCGATAGCACATCACCGGTTGTAAGAAGGCTTTTATTTGACACTGAACATCTAATGAGATCCGTTAAATGGAAGTGAATTGGATCATAGAACGCGGTAATACACGTTGGAAAATAGGCATCTTTGAGGATGACTTACTTGTAGAGTCTATGGCTTTTAACACGTGGGACATAGACCTATTACCTAAATCTAAACCCGATAATATCTTACTGACTGGATCCGGATCGTGGAGCAGTACTCTAGCTGAAGAACTCACAAGTTTAACTCGGTGCAGTGTTATCGAATTTAAACGTGGGGATAGCCACCCCTTAAAAACTAAGGTTGAGAATCCCGGATCACTAGGCTCTGATAGAATAGCCAACTCATACGCAATTCAACGTGTACTGCTTGAAGAATTTAAAGAGAGAAGGGCTTGGCTAGCTGTGGACGCAGGCACTTGCTTAACAATAGACTTAGTGGTGGACGGGGTGCATCATGGAGGGACTATTTCTCCTGGCATCAACATGAGACTGAAGTCGATGTCAGATGGAACAGCGGATTTACCTCTTGTTGAAAATGATATGGAAATTGGTGGGCTAGGCTTATCTACGGAAACCGCACTTATTGAAGGAGCTAAAGGGGGAGTTAGTGCAGAAATTACTGGCGTATGGCTGAGGCTAAGGGAAGAATATCCTCAGCTGGGTGTGGTTTTAACAGGAGGTAGCAGTAATAACTTGGAACTCGGCCAAGTAAACACGAAATTTGCAGACTCAAATTTGACCTTAAAAGGGTATAACGCGTTATTACATCATTTTACAAAGTGACTGAACTAAAGAAATTAATAGCAATTACAGCTTGTATAATAGTGTCATTGCATTTATCAGCCCAGGACACTGAACCATCACCATGGTCGAGGTTCGCGATGGGATTACCGACACACATTATATCTACCCCACAATTATTAATGGGAGGTGTGAGTTCTCCGATAGTAGATGGATTTACTATTAATCCATATCAACCAGCATCAGCTGCGGCATGTCTCAACACCACATTCCAGACCTCTCTTCAATCTACGCTCACTAACATGGAAGAGGGTGATTCTACAGCTAGGGTAAATAGTGGCACACCTGGTGCGATCAGCGTTGTCGTGAAAAGGGTTGGAGGAAAATACGCCGTGAGTTTCGGGATGCTTCCGAATACAGGTATGGGATATAATGTGAGCAGAACTTATGAGGACTCTTTAGTGGGAACTACTAGGGAACAGTACGATGGATCAGGTGGTACAGCGAAGAGTTATCTGGGATTAGCTCGTGGGTTTAAAGGTAAAAAATGGATGTCTGCAGGAGATTCTGACTCTGTTCTTGTGACTAACCACACACTGTTCTTAGGTGCTCAAATTGATTATTTATTTGGTGAGGTAATCCAAACAGGTCGATTAGACATCTTTGATAGCACTCCTTTTGATAACCGTACTAGATCATCGATGAGACATAGGTCATTGGGAGCTTTATTTGGTATTCAAGCTTCTCAAATATTATGGGCCAAATACGATACCGACAAAAATTTTGAGGGTGCTGCCACACTCTATTTTGGTGCAACTTACTCGCCCACATCAAGGATTTACACTGACTATGAAAAGATTGTGGAAACCGTTCAATTCCTCAGTAATGTAGAGACCGTAATAGACACTGCTTTCTATAACGACATCGAGGGTGAGGGGGTTTTGCCTTCTAGATGGACTGCAGGTGGATCCATCGTCTTTGATTCTAAAAGTGGTAGAAAATTATTAATTGCAGCGGACTACATGTCTGAAGACTGGACTGCTTTTGATGGAGACCCCCAAATTGACTTCTTAGGCTCTAAAGCAACCTGGGCAAAATCCACTAGAACATCGTTCGGGCTAACATTATCCCCTAAAAATAGCGGGAATAATAGTTCAGTATTAACACGTTCCACATATAGAGCCGGGTTGGCTCTAGATGCATACCCTATAGAATACGAGGGGATTCAATTAAGTGGCTGGAGAGCCTCTGCAGGATTATCCATACCTCTTGAAGGAAGTCGCTCTACAAGCTTTGTGCACTTCGGATTGAGCGCTGGAAAGAGAGGAGCAATGGAAGATAATGGCACAGTTTTAGTTAATACCCTTGAAGAAACCATATTTAACATACAGATTGGTGTTACTCTAACTCCATTTTTCAAAAACCTTTGGCTTACGCCTAGACTATACGACTGAAAATACCTCAAGAAAGTATGACCATCATCAAGAATATATCTTTAGCAGTTATCATGTTACTCCCTACTATAGGGTTCGCTCAACTAGAAGATGACATCAAGTATGGAGACACTAAGGAGCAACGACGCGATTGTTTAGAAGCTCTTAATATATACAAGAGTTTTAAAAAACAGAAAAACTACTCTGAAGCATATCAGCAATGGAAGAAAGCTTGTGATGTTTGTCCTCCCACAGTACAGGAAAACCTTTACGCAGATGGAGTAATATTCATTAAAGCTGAAATAAAAACAGCTAAAGCTGATGGAGATGAGGTTAGAGCAACTGTGATGATAGATAGCCTTATGTGGGCTTATGACATGCGAATGGATTACTTTCCTAGCACTCAAAGAAAGCCCAACAACCGCTGTCACATTCTGGGAAACAAGGCCGCTTCAGTTTACAAGTACAACAAATCTGATCCAGAGACTGCATTCTTACTTTTCAAAGAGGCTCTTGACTGTCTTGGAGCGAAGAGTTCAGCTTCAATTCTAAGCAATTACTACGTAACAGCTTTCTATTCTATGAAGGCCATTAATAAAACCGACAAGGTTGAAGGTGCCATCAGAAAAACTGCTATGTTGACTGATTACTTAATGCTTATGGATTACGCAAATACAGCGATAGCATCTACAGAAAAAGAAAAGACCATTAAAAGTTACGAGAGTGCAAAGGCAAATATTGAAAGGAGCTTTGTTGCAATTGCTAAATGTGACGAAATGGTTCCCGTTCTTCAAGCAAGCATCGACGCAAACCCAGACGACTTTGAATTAAAGAAGAATGTATTGAGTTTACTAGTTAAAAGAGAGTGTACGGAAAATGATCTTTTCTTACCTATTGCTACAGCTGTTTACGAAAATGAGCCCTCAGCTGAAGCTGCATATGCAATAGGAATGGGATATGCAAAGATTTCTAATTTCTCTATGAGTTATAAGTATATGGAAGAAGCTGTCAGGAATTGTGAAGGATGTGATGATCAGATGAAGTATCTTCTTAAGACAGGCCAAATAGCCAGTCGTCTCAAGAAATCAAGTGCAGCTCGCAGGTATGCTAGACAAGTTTTAGCATTAGATCCTAATAGTGCTGAAGCATACATGCTAATCGGAGATGCTATTGCGGGAGCATCCGCAAGTTGTGATGATGGTGCACTGGGTGCTAGAGCTGTATACTGGGTGGCACATGATTACTACTCAAAAGCTAAACGCATGAATCCTGCATTAGCTAATAAAGCTTCGGCTAAAATGAGAAACATGGAGAAGCAATTTCCTACAATTGAAGAGATCTTTAATTTTGGGCTTCAAGCAGGGTCAAGCTTTACAGTTAAAAGCTCTTGTGTATGTTTAGGTGAAACTACTACGATTAGAGTAAGGTAGATGAAAGGACATCATCTCTACTTTGTATTTATTATTACACTAGTTTTTATCAGTTGTGAGGCTAATGATCTAGAGAGTAGTCCTATTGTGGAACGTGAAGAGATTGCTGCCCAAATAATAGACGGAGGAGCTTTTCAATACTCTGAAATGGGTGAGATAAAGAACCTCTTAGAAGCTGGGAGATTAGAACGCTGGGAGAATGATGGCGAGTTGTGGCTAGTGAGTGATGGATTCACCCTGTACATAGAAGGTGATAAGGAGAATCATGAAGCTATGCTCAGTGGTGGAAGAGGTAATTATGACGCTGAAAAAGGTCACCTAATAGCGTGGGATGATGTCGTACTAATAAATAGTAAAGGCGAAAGATTGCGTACTGAATATCTGGTTTGGTCTAATGACTCAGACAGAGTACACACGAATAGACCCGTAACCATAGTTACATCAAGTGGAACGTTACACGGGAAGGGCCTGGAGGCTGATAGTAGATTTGAAAATTATAGAATCATAGATCCAGTGGGATCATTTGAGATAATACAATGAAGTCAGAAAATATTTTAAAAGTTACTAAGTCCGCTGAGTGGTTTTGGCTCATCATAACCATTGTTTTTACAATTGGGACAGTGTGGATTTTTGTTACTGAGGGATTTGAAGAGAATAAGTATTTACCT
This sequence comes from uncultured Flavobacteriales bacterium, assembly GCA_963934745.1. GTDB lineage: Bacteria > Bacteroidota > Bacteroidia > Flavobacteriales_D > Sanyastnellaceae > UBA974. Next base: position 6,281 of record CAWVZZ010000003.1, read on the forward strand.
GTTATACCTGCTCTATCTGGGCTTTGGTATGCAATTCGTCGTATCTTTAGGAAACGCCTCGAACGAGATTTAGGAAAATAATGCCCCCTGACCCCTTAAGTACGATTTTATTAATTGTCGCTTCATTAGTGGCATCTGGATTTTTTTCCGGAATGGAAATGGCGTTCGTTTCGGCGAATCGTCTTCAGGTAGAAATGGATTCTGACAAAGGGATCTCTGGCCGCCTCGTTGCATTCTTCATTAAACATCCTCAGCTTTTTATAGCATGTATGTTAGTGGGGAATAATCTCGCACTTGTTGTGTGTGGTATACAATCAGGAGCCTTAATCAGCGATAGTTTATTCGGTGTGGACGACTGGAGTGGGGCGTCAATTCCTGTTTTTGCGCTTTCAGTCCAAACCCTCATAACAACCATAGTGATATTAGTAACTGCCGAATTCCTTCCGAAAACACTTTTCCTAAGATCTCCTACTGTTTGGTTAAATCGTCTTAGTATTGTTCTCACAGTAATCTTAACTGTTCTAGCAATACCTGCACTCATTATTGTGGCCCTAAGTAAGGTGTTTTTATTCCCTTTTACAAGGAAGTTAGAGCTGAGTAATTCAACTAAATTTGGCGCTACAGACTTAAACCATTACCTGCAGAATGCAAGTGGCAAGATGGCACCTGACCAGGAGTTAGAGCATGAAATAACTATACTTCAAAACGCTCTAGAGTTAGGAAACATCATGGCAAGGGACTGCCTAGTTCCTCGTAATGAAGTTGTATCAGTTGAAAATTCAACAAGCATAAAAGATTTAAAGAATTTATTTAACACCACTGGCCTTTCTAAGATAGTTGTATATAAAACCGACATAGATAAGATTATTGGATACGTACATGTAAAAGATCTTTTCAAACTTCCCGGCAGTATTAAAGAGATTATTCTACCTACTTTCTTCATACCAGAGCCCATGGCTGGCGATGAATTACTGAAGCAATTTATGAAAAGGCGTAAGCACCTTGCTGTAGTGATGGATGAATTTGGCGGGACTGCTGGAATTTTAACAATGGAAGATATTGTCGAGGAACTACTAGGCGAAATTGAGGACGAACACGATGTCGAGGTACATGTTGAGAATGAGATAAGCAAAGGTAACTGGGTGTTTTCTGCAAGACATGAGGTAGAGTATTTAAATGAGAAATATGGGCTCGACCTACCTACTGATGATGCTTATGAAACGCTAGGAGGATTAATATTAGACAACGTTGCGGAGATACCGGAAGAAGGGTTTGAGGTTAAAATATCTGACTTATTAATAACGATTTCTAAGGTCGAAACTAATAGAATCGACCTTGTTGAAGTCAAAGTGCTTTAAATAGCTAGAATTCCGTATCTTCGCGCACCTGATATAAAAACGGTACTACTATGGCTATGATTGGAAAAATTCGCAACATGCAAACGTTGCTAATGGTTGTTTTGGGAATAGGTATGCTAGGATTTCTAGTGCCATTTGATGCTGTGATAGCATTAATGGGAACAGGAGGAAATCAAGAAGTGGGTAGCGTTAACGGTGAAAGTATTAGCGCTGTTGAATACCAGCAAGCTGTCCAGAACCGCAAACAACTCGGATTCACTGGAGAGGGATTAGCAAATGAAGTTTGGAATGACTTAGTTAGTGAGCTTGTTATGAGTGATGAATACTCAGACCTGGGAATAGAGGTAACTAACAAAGAGTTCCAAGAGTTACTATTTGGAGATATTGATTCTGGGTATATGTCTCGTGCTTTCTACAGCAATGGTGAGAATAAGGAAGTTTGGGTTAATAGATTTCGTGATATGTTACTTACTGATGCGGGTAAAGCATCGTTCGTTAGGTATAAAAAAATAATACTTGAGAAGCGCACCAGAGAAAAGTTCGACGCTATAACAAGGGTGGGTGCTTATGCAAACTCTTTGGAAGGAAAGTACGAGTATTTAGCAACAGAACGTATTGCTGAATTTAAGTACGTTGTTAAGCTATTCAGAAACATTCAAGACAGCACTGTTAACGTAAGTGATAGAGATGTACAGTCTTATTACGCTGACCACAAGTCAGAAAAGCAGTACGAGCAGAAGGAAGGGCGTGATATCACCTTGATTAAGATTCCACTCATCGCAACACAAGATGATATTGATGATTTAAATGCTAAACTAGAGGCTATAAAGGCTGATTGGGAAAACATCGAGGATAAGAAATCTTATGCAGAGGAGGAAGAAACTGGATCTGTTGTTAGCTTGAGGGCTAAGCAAGTTGAGGAAAGTGTTGAGGAAAGATCATTCTTCGATGTAGAAGTAGGAACCACAGTAGGACCATATAAAAAAGGAAACGTCCTTATACTTGCTAATGTTATCGGTCGCACAATGGTTCCGGATACAGCCGCTAAAGCTCGCCACATCCTTCTAAAAGCTAAGGACGTATCTGATGTTAGCGAAATGGCGGCATTAAATGCAACTGCTGATAGCCTTAAGCGAGTTCTAAATAATGGTGGAGATTTCGCAGATCTCGCAACTCGTTTTTCTGAAGACCCCGGATCTAAATCAAATGGAGGTTTACTTGACTTCTTCCAACAAGGAAAGATGGTCCCAGAATTCAATGACTTCTGTTTCGATAAAAGAGTAGGGTCTATAGGAGCAGTTGAGACATCATACGGTGTTCACCTTATAGAAGTACTTGATCGCAGGTACACTGAAGAAGAAGTTGAGATTGCTGCCGTCGTTTTTCAGATCGCACCTTCCGACGAAACTAAAAGAGAGGCATACAATGCTGCTAATGACTTTGCAATTGAATCTTCAAATAAAGAGCAATTAATTAGTTCTGCCGAAATTGAAGGTTTCACGAGTAGTGAAGTCTTAAACATCATAAGAGAAGCTATAACTATCTCTGGATTAAGCGATGCGTCTGAACTAGTTAGATGGGTTTATGGAGCTAAGGTTGGGGAAATAAGTCATCCTATTATTGCCGACAACAGCTATATAGTGGCTGTACTAGACCTAGCTAAAGAAGATGGCGAGCCATTATTCGAAGCAGTAGAAAACGAGATGCGTGAAGGAGCTATTAAAGAGGCTAAAGGAAGGTTTTATACAGAGCTTATGAGCGCTGGTAATTTAGAAGATATTGCAACTGCTATCGGTGAGACTGTAAGAACAGGATTTAAGGTTAACACTAAGACTTCTGCTATTTCTGGTAGTGGTGCTGGTGCTGAGCCTACAGTTGCAGGTCTAGGCTTCTCAATTCCTATAGGTGAAATATCTAACCCAGTAGTAGGTACTCACGGGGTATGGGTAATAGCTCCAGTTAGTGTTACTGAGCCTGAAGACAAGATCGATTTCCTAGATGAACAAACTACTGTAGTTGCTAGAAACCGTAGTGGAGTTTCTCAACTTGGATTTCCTCAAGTTGTAGTAAGTGGAATGCTAGAGGCTTCTGATGTCGAGGATAATCGCAACTAGGATAACTCGAGTAAACATCCATCGCCATAACTGAGAAATCTGTAATCTGATTCCAGGGCTTCTAAGTACAATTTACGCCAGGTCATCGTGGACTCTGATGTGTCAATGCATGCAGAAACTAGACAGAGTAATGTACTGCCAGGTTGGTGGAAATTTGTGATAAGAGCTGTTATGGAAAGGATTTTATATCCCGGACGTATCATAATACTAGTTGAGAAAGACCACGCCTCATCTAAAGGAGCATGATCAATTAAGTACTGAATAGCTTCCGTATACGAGGTGGCAGTAAAAGGTTTTACTGAGTCTTCATATGGTGTCCACTGAGGTAAGGTGTCAGGGAATGAACCGTCACGCATGTGAATAACAGCCATCCAATACAAGCTCTCAAGAGTCCTCAGAGTCGTGGTACCAGTTGCAACTCTTCTTTTTTGTAGGACTAGCTTTTCTAAATCGCCTTTGTAAATTATACACCTCTCTGAATGCATTATGTGCTCATTAATGGGACCATCTGATAGAGGCTTGAAAGTACCTGCGCCAACATGGAGGGTAAGAGTGTTTAATGGAAGCCCTGCTGTTTCTAAATCTTTTAACAATACAGAGTCATAATGTAGCCCTGCAGTGGGAGCAGCAACAGAGCCGGGGGAGTTAGCGAAGACTGTTTGGTATTCAAGAGTATCGGAAGCATCTGACTCACGCTTCATGTACGGAGGCAAAGGGGTTTTACCAAGACGCTCTAACACATCTCCGAAACACTTCTCACCATTCCACGTGAAGTTTAATCCGAACGTACCTCCCTCCTCTTTTACAAGGCCAGTCTCAATGTCCACAGGTCTCACTTTTAATTTCAATCCATCTACTTCAGCTGTCGCAATCTCAGCAGTCCATTTCATGCCTCCCCTGACTAGGCACCTCCATTTTGAAGAACCTTTAGCTGATAACGCGATCTCGGCAACTCCTTCAAGGGATTCGAGTAGGAAAATCTCGAGCCTACCACCTGTGGGTTTAACCATGTAAAGCCTAGCCTGTAGAACCTTAGTTTCGTTAGCCCATAAACCGTCACATCCATGTTCTTTAAGAGCTTGCGGCAAGTCCTCGAAACTAATGTGATTTAAAGCTTCATTAGACATGTGCAATAATTTCGCACTGCGTCTAGGTGATACCGGGTGGCGAGCTATTTTGTTGTCGGGAAGTTGATAATCAAAGTCACTTGAAAGCATAGTTCAAAGGTATCACGTCTTATCTTTCGAAGCTATGGAAAAACACCTTGTTATAGGATCTGCTGGTCAATTAGGTATTGAACTTGTTTTGGGATTACAATCTCGTTATGGAGTGGATTCCGTTGTGGCTTCTGACATTAGGATGGATGGTGACATTGAATCTAATCGCTCTAGATTTATTAAGCTAGATGCTACAGATAAAGTAGCCGTGCGAAAAGTCCTAAGTGAGGGCGGATATACTTGTGTTTATCATTTGGTAGCAATGTTATCGGCGAAGGGGGAGGATAACCCTATTGCGGCTTGGGATTTAAATATGAAGTCTATTCTGAATGTACTAGAGTGTTCTAAGGAGGGGCTTGTGGAGAAGGTCTTTTGGCCTAGTTCTATTGCAGTTTTTGGACCTGAAGCTCCTAAAAACCGAACACCTCATGATTCTGTTTGCAACCCCACTACTATTTATGGGGTATCGAAGGTAGCTGGTGAGTTATGGTGTAAATACTATCACGAGCACTATGGAGTAGATGTGAGAAGCCTCAGATACCCAGGATTGATAGGACATAGATCACTTCCTGGAGGAGGAACTACGGATTATGCTGTTGAAGCATTTTACTGCGCTGTCGAGGGAAGGCCATTTGAATGCTATTTAGAACCTGGGGAAGCTTTACCTATGATGCATATGGATGATGCTATACGGGCGACAATAGATTTAATGGAGGCGCCAAGTGAGAATATTAAATTGCGCACATCATATAACTTGAGTGGGTGTTCGTTTTCTCCCGACGAATTAAATAGGGAAATCGCGGCGTTAGTACCAGGTTTTGATACAAAATACTCTCCAGATAAGCGTCAATATATTGCAGCTTCTTGGCCTAACAGCATAGATGATAGCCTTGCGAGAGAGCATTGGGGATGGAAGCCTGAGTACAACACTGAAAAGCTTGTGAGCACAATGATTGAAGCACTTAAGAACTCATTATCTTTGGAACGGTAAAAGCGCAATTAAAGCACAATAAATGCAACCTCTGCACATACAGAATAGCCTTACTCGTAAGAAAGAACTTTTTGAAGCTCTTAACTCCCCTGACGTAGGGATGTATGTTTGTGGACCCACGGTTTACAGCAATGTGCATTTGGGAAATGTTCGAACTTTCTTATCATTTGACATCATATATAGATACCTAGAATTCATAGGTTATAATGTTAGATATGTAAGAAACATTACCGATGTGGGACACCTGGTAGGAGACGCAGACGAAGGAGAAGATAAAATCGGTAAGATGGCTAGACTACAGAAGTTAGAGCCAATGGAGATCGTACAGAAATACACAAACGATTTTCATGATTGCATGAGGGTCTTCAATGTTTTACCTCCATCAATAGAACCAACAGCGACTGGTCACATTATTGAACAGATAGAATCAATAGAGAAAATCATTGCTAATGGATACGGATACGAGGTCAACGGAAACGTTTATTTCAGCGTAAGAACATTCAGTGAGGATCATAATTATGGTGAGTTGTCTGGAAGGAAAATAGATGAGCTGATGAGTAATACTCGTGATCTGGATGGACAGTCTGAGAAGCTTGACCCGCTTGACTTTGCATTATGGAAAAAGGCTGACGAGAGTCATTTAATGCGTTGGCCTTCGCCTTGGGGAGTGGGTTTTCCGGGGTGGCATCTAGAGTGCTCTGTAATGAGTACTAAGTACTTAGGTGAACAGTTCGATATCCACGGAGGTGGTATGGACCTTAAATTTCCTCATCACGAGTGTGAGATAGCCCAAAACATAGGCGCCAACGGCAATTCTAACCCAGTACGATACTGGATTCACGGCAACATGCTAACGGTGAACGGTCGTAAAATGGCTAAATCTGAAGGCAACGGCTTTACTCCTGACGAACTCATCACCGGTAACCATAAACTGCTAGAACGTGGATATTCTCCAATGACAGTGAGGTTCTTCATGCTTATGGGTCATTACGCTAGTACACTAGACTTCTCTAACGAAGCTCTACAAGCAGCAGAGAAGGGCCTAACTAAACTCACAAACGCACACGCAGCTTTAGGGAAATTAACACCTACTTCTGATAACTCTGAGATTGACATTAAAAACCTTTCAGACAAGTGCTACGCAGCAATGAATGACGATTTCAACACTCCCATTCTTATAGCTACACTTTTCGAAGGAGTAAAAATTATCAATTCAGCTGCTGACGGCAGAATCGAACTCGGTGAGAAACAGATCTCTGATCTGAAAGAACTTTATGCGAGATTTATGCGAGATGTTTTAGGTCTTATGGATGAGGGTGCATCAGGAGTATCCGAGAATAATGAAGGTGTCACATCTGGCCTACTCGATCTATTAGTCGAATTACGTAATGACGCTAAATCGAATAAAGATTGGGCTAACGCAGATAGAATCAGAAACACCCTTTCCGACCTAGGAGTGACTGTAACCGATGGTAAGGATGGAAGCACGTGGTCGCATGATTAATGCCCTCGAGAAGTCTTTGTTATGCCTTTGTGCAGCCGTAGCGATAATAAGCTGTGGGGATGATTATACAAAAAAAGAAAAAACCGTCAGTGAACCTGAAACTATAGTCGCACCGGATTTTTCAGGTGATTCTGCCTACTCTTTCATCTCCGCCCAAGTAGATTTCGGACCTCGTGTTCCTAACACTCCGGAGCACGATAAGTGTGGTAAGTGGCTGGCTTCAGAGTTAGAGCGTTTCGGTGCGGATGTTATAGTCCAAACCACCAGAGTCCGCGCATTTGACGGAAAACTCCTAGAACTCCAAAACATAATAGGACAGTTCAACCCAAAGGCTCGAAGCAGGGTTTTGCTTTACGCACATTGGGATACTAGACCTTTTGCCGATAAGGATATCATAAGGCAGTACGAACCTATTGATGGAGCAAATGACGGTGCTTCAGGTGTAGGTGTTCTACTCGAAATAGCGAGGCAGTTAAATCTGAAGCCAGCTGAAATCGGAGTTGACATTATATTCTTTGACGGTGAGGATTACGGACCGCCGTTTTCTGCTCCATCAACAGAAACTAGTTATTTAGAATGGTGCTTAGGCTCTCAGTACTGGGCGTCGGAACCGCACATATATGGATACCGAGCTAGGTTCGGGATATTGTTAGATATGGTGGGAGCAAAAGATGCTATTTTTAATAAGGAAGGAACGTCTATGCATTTCGCACCTCATATTGTGAGAAAGGTTTGGGATAGAGCCAACGACTTAGGATATGTGAGTAGATTCCAGAATAACGAAACCCCTTCCACCGTTGACGACAACCTGTTCGTGAGTAAAATAGCAGGCATACCCAGCGCGAACATTGTGGACTATAAGGTGAACGTCCTACCAATGGGCTACGGCACATTCCACCACACACACGCAGACAACATGGACATTATTAACGTACAAACTCTACAAGAGGTGGGCGAGACGGTGCTGTCAGTTGTTTACAGCGAGCAGTAATAGGCCTACCTCTCTCCGCTGAACTGGTCTAAGAATCTTTTATCGTTTTCGAAGAAATGTCTCAGATCACCTATCTGATATCGAAGCATGGTTATGCGTTCGATGCCCATACCGAAGGCGAAACCGCTGTACTTCTTAGAATCAATGCCGTTAGCCTCAAGAACGTTAGGGTCCACCATACCGCACCCGAGAATCTCTAGCCAACCCGTGCCCTTAGTGATACGCTTATCAACCTCAGTCTCTAATCCCCAATACACATCAACTTCGGCACTAGGTTCAGTGAATGGGAAGTATGATGGTCGCAGGCGAATCTTAGTTTCGGGTCCGAAAAATAATTGAGCAAAGTGCAATAGCGTCTGCTTCAAATCTGCGAAGGAGACATTTTCGTCGATGTAGAGCCCTTCGATTTGGTGGAACATACAGTGAGATCTTGCTGAGACCGCTTCGTTTCTGAAAACACGGCCTGGCATGATAATCCTCATCGGAGGCTCCCTCCTCTCCATCTCTCTCACTTGTACAGAACTTGTGTGAGTTCTTAGTAATAAATCTGGATTTTTTTCGACGAAAAAAGTGTCCTGCATATCTCGAGCAGGATGCTCTGGCGGGAAGTTAAGCCCACTGAACACGTGCCAATCATCCTCTATCTCAGGACCTTCAACAACCCCAAAACCCATGTTTTTAAATATATCTAGAATCTCTCTCCTTACAACTTGAAGTGGGTGATGAGTTCCTTGCTGAACACCTCCAGCTGGTCTAGAAAAATCCAACCCGCTTGAATGCACAGCTTCTTTTTTATTGAATAAAGCCTGTTCAGTATCTACTCTCAACTCTACAGCTGTCTTAACTTTATTTAAAAGTGGCCCTAACTCTCTTTTATCTTCAGGTGCAACATCTCGGAACGCACCCATTAGGTCCTTCATCCTCCCCTTTCGACCGAGGAACTCGACTCTAAAAGCCTCTACAGCATCTGCAGAGCTAAAAGTTCTAGCTTCAATATCGGTTAGTATTCCTTCTAATTCTTCTTTCATCCTGTGTTTTTGTACTCTACAAATTTACTTGAGAATCTCTATACTAAATCTTACATCTTCGTCTGGTCTATTTCCTCTCATTACTTTAACTTTTGCAATTGAATCAATAGTTTCCATACCCTGAATTACTCTACCGAATACCGTATAATTCATATCTAAAAAAGGAGTTCCGCCTTTTTCACTATACAGAACTTTAGCTTCATCGGAATAAGTAAAGTCGGGAGCCACTGCTTGAACTCTATTTTCCATAGACATGAGTTCTCCTGGCTTATAGGTCTGGCCTTGAACTATATAAAACTGACTTCCTGAAGATCTCTTGTCTGGATTAGAATTATCCGGCTGTCTCGCAGCAGCAAGTGCACCATACACGTGCAGATGATCATCTCTAAAATCAGCCTTTAAAGTGTATCCAGGTCCACCGCTTCCTAATCTCGTCCCTGACTCAGCATCTATACTATTAGGGTCTCCACCTTGAATCATGAACCCTTTCATAACCCTGTGAAAGAGTAAATCGTTGTAAAAACCATCATTTACAAGCTTTACAAAGTTATCTCTATGTTCAGGCGTGGAATCCGAAAGCTCTATTATCATATCCCCAAAATCAGTGTGTATTATAGCCTTAACAGAGCCTGTAGGTGTACACCCGTTTGATGATATTAAGGAAAATCCAGTAAAAAATATAGCTAATTGAAGTAAAATAGTACGTGACTGCATTTTTTGTGTGATATTTACATTTAGAATTTATAAGTCCAAAGTTATAACCCTACCTGCAATGAAACGCTTTTTTCCATTAATCACTCTCGCAGTAATTACAATTTTTGCTACAAGTTGTTACGAAGTTGAAGAAACTATTGCAGACATACAAGTGGTACGCATCAATGATGTCGGTGAAGAAGTACCCGTTGCTGCTGCCGATGTAAGGCTTTACGCTCTAGGTTCTTTAGATCAGGATTTCGTAGGAGAGCCCAGGTTTGACACTACACAAGTCACTTCAGAGGAAGGATATGTGTCATTCAACTTTTCAGAATTTTACGTTGGTGGCCAGGCAGGCTTCGCTGTCCTTGACATCGAAGCTTCAAAAGGAGCTTATTACGGCACTGGCCTCATCAAGATTGAGGAGATGAAGACTAACTATGAAACAGTTATCGTAGAGTAGCACTTCGAGTAGCTAATCTAGCAGCTCAGCCGTTTATCCAAGAGGCGAAATAGTCAACAAGCTGTCGCTTCATCATTAATTCTTGTTCCTGTGCGCTAATAGGTGGCAGTTCCTCTACCCTGTCAAAGTGTGGCCACCCGTCCGCGTCCAAACCCATGTTTTTATAGTACCCTAGTGGCTCCAACAGAGTGCATACTCCCACATGGAAAAGATTCATTTTATCATCTTTCTTGTAATCTCTTGCGCCTAATCCCACTTCCTGTAGTCCTACAGAAAATATAGCTGATGTTAGATCTGGCTGCTCGCCAAACCTATCCATCAAAAGCTTCATGAGCTTATTCCAATCCCTTTCAAATTCAAAATCCACACTTAAAATATTTATGTGTGTGAATTTACGACCTAAGACGTAAATTCAATCTGTGATTTATATACTCATTGCAACTATTTTATTTGGTGTAGGTGACGCCCTATGGAAACCGATCTTAGAAAAGTTTCATCTGATGTCGGCCATGAGGGCAAGGACTGTAATTACCACATCGTTTTTAATCCTCCTCACAATTTTATTCGGTTCACATAAACTAGGCACCACATCAGATTACCTAGGCGCATTACTACCCAGCTGTTTATCTACAGTAGCATTTATTTTCTTAGTCAAAGCCTTTAAGAAATCATCTGTGTCTGTTGTTATTACTATGAATTCCTTTGCCTTAATCGTTTCTCAGATAGTATCATTTATACTTTTTAAAGAATCGATTAACTTCCTACACTATTCGCTTATTCTGTCTTTAATTATTGTTTCAATATTTCTGCTTAACTCGGGAAAACTTGCAATCACTCCCGGAATAAAATACGCACTAATTTCCTCTACGCTATTCGGAATATCCTACCCATTGCTATCTATACCTGCTGACTCTATAGGTAATTTCCAAACCGGCGCCATACAGGAGATAGTATTACTGATCGTTATTCTAATTTTATATAACAATTCTGAAAACAAGAGCGATACTCCATTTCTTACTTTTATAAAAACACCAGAGATAGTACTCGTTGCACTTTTTTCTGCAATAGGCCTAACCCTACTTTTTTATTCTTACTCCGTTATGCCGGTATACAAGGTTCATCTAATATCAAGTTTCGTGCCTATACCTGCTTTAATTTTTGCTAGGGTTGTGTATAAAGAGAAGCTACAAAACATCCAAAAGGTTGGAGTCGCAATTTCTCTCTTTTGTACCTACATGATAGCTACAGAGTTCATCTAACTACATCTATAAAATAATCTTTCATAAAGCTCCCTCCAAAAGAGACTAACCCTGTTCTAGTTACTATCTCATCATATTCTATCTCAATTTCAATCATTCTAACGGTATCAGGCTGAGGATTTAATTTTTCGAAGTGATATTGGGCTAATAGGAAAAATAGATTATAATAGTCTTGATGGGATTCCGATGTTTTAGAAATATTAAAGAGGGAAAGAGATGCTTTAGCGGCCTTAAAGTTAGACTCCGAGATATCAACCAGGGATTTTCCGAGTAGATAAATACCCTCCTCTGTACTGTGATGCCATTCCGATGCGTCGAAGAGCCTCTCATAGAAATATCTGATGATTTTACTTACGTAATCAAGTCTTTTTAATAAAAAAAGCTGAGGGAAAATCTCAAGAAAAAAACTCATGATTGATGTTGAGTTTTTGGCAGACGATAGAGTCATATTAAAAATCTCATCGAGCTCATAATCACTGCAAGTCAAAAGTCTATGACCGTAATAACGACCTAACAATGTCGGATGTATATCCATAGATATTTTCTCTTGAATTACAACTTCAAGCTTACCTCCTAACAAGAATCTTCTGTAACTATTCATGAGTTTTAAAAATAGTATCTCATCCGGTTGGGTCTCATAATATTCACACTTTTCAAGTAGAAAACCATAGTACCCATTTAAATGACTATAGTCGACAAACTGATAAGCAAAGTGGGATCTAAATGACTGATGACGTGCTAAAGAACTCCATTGCAAATACTCTTCTTCACATAGAACTCTAAACTGAAAGCTTACTAAAATTGATACTCTTAAAATTAATTGATATTCTAAATCGAATAACTTATCTGCACTTAACACATCATTCATCTTCTCAACATTGCGTTGATGAATAGCGCTCTTCATTACAGTGCTTAAGAAGAGGTAATAGTCTTTGTTGTTTAACTTTAAATCCATCAAGCGATTAATATTACGCTGATCAATCCTTGGAAGAGATTGCATTTTATTTACATCTCTCCAAGCCTTCCAATCCTCATCCTTTAATCTATATTTATCTAAAGCAATGTGATTCTCGTAACCGAGATACTGCGATATCGCATTTAGAGTTTTTGCATTCGGCTTTGTTCCTTTTAATTTTCCCAAAAACCTTCTAAGTGTATTAAACCCTAAATGAACTCCAGTATCCTGAAGTATAAATACTTGTAAAAGCTCTATATCTTTATGAGTTTTAATAGATTTGCCGAATTTTTTATCTATTTTGGTTTTCAATAAAGTACTGAATGTAAGGTGGTTACGTATCACGCCTGCAAATATGGGCTATAAATGGTCTAATTATAGCAGTTTTAAGTAAGTAATTAGATGGAAATTAAAATTAAATTAAATGAAACATTTATTATTCAGTGTGATTATAGTCGTCACCGCATGGGGATGTGGTAGTAGTGAGACCACGCATGAAGTATCAACAGAAGTTCCTACAGAAGTTCCTACAGAATTAATTGAAAACGTCGATGTTCAAAAATATTTTGAAACATTAGATCTGTTTATTGACGAGTTCGTAACTGTTAGTGGGAAATTAATCAAAGCTGGACAAGAAGTTGAAGAATCTGGAGGAGAGATAGGGCTCATGGACGCCTTTAACATGGCGACTTCTGTTGCATCATCTGCAATGACTATGGCTCCTTTAATTGAAAAACTTGCCGAACTCGAAGAGCAAAGCGAGATGATGCAGAAGGAATTGACAGGCGAAGAGTTAGAAGAATTTCAAACAACCTTTATAAACATGATGGTTCGCATAACTGAGGTGACTGCAGAATTGGAGTTGCTCGATTAATAAAAAAGACACTATTAATAGGCGTTTTTATTAATAGGCATTTTAATATCTAGTAATGCTTGAGTCTTAAATTTTTCACTTAAAAGTAAAACCCGGCACTTAACCAGCCGGGTTTTTATTCTTTACAAGTCAATATTAGTGGGGATTTAGGCTCCTTAATCTTGTCGGGATGACTGGACTTGAACCAGCGACCACACGTCCCCCAGACGCGTACTCTACCAACTGAGCTACATCCCGATTTAAGGACTCAAAGTTAGTAACTTTGAGCAACTTTAAGTTAGAGCATGAAGGTATCATTCAGAAAGATTAAAGAGTTCATTAGCACAACACTTTCAGCTAATGATGTTGCTGTGGTTTTAACAGCAACAGGACTAGAGATAGAGGGAGTAGAAACTGTCGATGACGTTGCGGGCGGAATGCGTGGGCTAGTGGTGGGTCACATTACAGAATGTGAGCAGCACCCTAATGCAGATAGATTGCGTTGTTGCAAAATCGATATTGGAACTGAAGTTCTAGATATTGTTTGTGGCGCACCTAATGCTGATACTGGACTCAAGGTTATAGTAGCTACAGTAGGAACGACACTATATCCTTTAAAAGGAGAACCTTTCAAAATTAAAAAGGGTAAGATTCGAGGTGAGGTGAGCTTAGGGATGCTATGTGGTGAGGACGAGGTGGGTATAGGTGAAAGTAGTGGAGGGATTATGGAACTGGACTCTAAATGGAATGCCGGGACTCTAGCTAGTGAAGTGTTCGAGGTAGGTTCTGATGAGGTATTAGAGATAGGACTTACGCCTAACCGAAACGATGCCATGGGGCATATAGGAGTTGCGAGGGATTTGAGAGCCGGACTTAGGCATGGTACTGTAAGTGAGTTTATGGAGACAGATCATGACAAAGTGAGATTTCCAAAGGGAGAGCACTTGGACTTAGTGAGCGGGATTAAGGGACTAACTGTTAGTGTTGAAGCAAATGAGTTAGCACCCCGTTATGTGTTAGTGGGGATGGAGGGAGTGAAAATAGCACCCTCCCCCGATCACGCCCAAAGATTCTTGAGATCAATCGGAGTAGCGCCTATTAACAACGTGGTGGATGCAACGAATTACGTTTTACATGAGCTAGGTCAGCCATTACACGCGTTCGACTGGGATGCTGTCTCGGGATATAAATTACAAGTTAGACTTTCGAAAAAAGGGGAGAAAATAACCACACTAGATGGGGTGGAGAGGAAACTTGACACAGCGGACTTAGTTATTGCGAATGCTGACGAAGTGATGTGCATAGCTGGAGTGTTCGGTAGTGAGAAGCACGGGGTGAATGACTCGACGACACGGGTATTGCTTGAATCAGCTAACTTCAACCCGGTATCGGTGAGAAAATCGGCAAAGAGGCACGGATTGTCGACGGATGCATCGTTTCGCTTTGAACGCCAGGTGGATCCTAATGCCGTAGTTGCGGCGGCGGAACGAGCGGCTGCGTTGATTTGCGAGTGGACTGGGGGGACTGTGATGGGTGCTGAGATGATAGGTGATGCTTGTGAAGTGATGGGTGCTGCTGTAGAGCTTGAATGGGAGATGCTAGATAGGGTCGTAGGAGTGAAACTCGATAGAGATAGGGTGAAATCTATTTTAGATGCCCTCGATATTATGGTGGCCAGTGAGAGTAAGGATGGATTGAAGTTGGAGGTGCCTGCATATAGAAGTGATGTTACTAGACCTGCTGATATTGTGGAGGAGATTTTAAGGATTCATGGTTTTGACCAAATAGAAATCCCTTCGAGAATCACCAGCACATTAGAAATCCCTACACGCCCTAATAGGGAGGATGAATTGTTTGGATGGGCCTCTACCCTAGTTGCTAGAGGATTTAATGAGATAATGTCGAACTCGCTAACTAAGGCATCATATGCTGAATGCGTTAGCGACCCAGACCTAAACCCTAATGCCACGGTAGAAATATTAAATCCTTTAAGTGGAGATTTAGGGGTAATGCGACAGAGTCTAGTATTTCAAGGGGTGGAAGCAATTGCAAGAAATAGAAATCATAGATCAGCTGATTTGAGGTTATTTGAGTTTGGAAGGACTTATAGAAAAATTCAAGACGGTTATAAAGAGGTCGAACATTTAAGCATATGGGTTAGCGGAAAGCAGAAGCATGAAAATTGGAATGAAGGGGGAGATGAAGCAGATGTGTTTACGCTTAAAGAGGCTGTAAGTGCTCTATTAAATCAAGTGGGGATAGCGGGTAAGGTGATTGAGGTTTCAGATGATGGGGGATTGATGCTGGAGGGGAATAAAATAATGATGGGAGAGAACGCGATAGGAAGATTCGGACAGGTTCATCCCGATGTGACAGCTATGTGTGATGTGGATGTACCCGTTTATTGGGCAGATTTACTCGTGAAGCCATTATTGAAAGCGAGGAAGAAGAGGAAAATTATTGCGAGGGAACTTCCTAAGTTTCCATCTGTGAGAAGGGACCTAAGTCTGATATTGGATAAGAGCGTGAGTTTCGAGGATATTAAAGTCGCTGCAGAAGCTGCAGAGAGAAAACTTCTAATAAGTGTAAGTTTATTCGATGTTTATGAGGGTGATAAACTTGAAAAAGGAAATGTGAGTTATGCTGTGAGTTTGGTCCTACAAGATCCAACAAAAACTTTGACGGATAAGCATATCGATAAGAGTGTCGCTAGAATTCTAGAATCTATAACGGAGAAAACGGGCGCAAGTCTTAGATAAAGACTCAGTTTTATGAAGAGAAGACCTGTTTTAACTCCCCCGATACATAAGTGGCATATTGGATACTTTTTCATGTGGTTCTTAGCTAACCAAGGAACGAAAAGGTTTCATAGAATTAGTATTCAAAGTGATTTTAATAGGTTAACCGATAACGAAGATCCTGTCTTACTAGTGTCTAACCATCAGAATGGGATGGTAGATGGCATGAATATTAGTGGGGTGTTTTTCAAGCAATTTAGCTGGCTTATTAGAGCCGATGTGTTTTGGAAATCTGGAGTGCGAAGGTTTCTTTATGGTCTAAACCAACTGCCCATTTATAGGCAAAGGGATAAACTTACAGATCTAAGAGAAAGGAATAATGTTATTTGGAACTGCTGTATCGCAAGATTAGAAAAAGGTGGGTCGTTAGCACTCTTTCCGGAAGGGAATCATAACCCTCAAAAAACCATCAGAGGACTCAAGAGGGGTGTATCCGATCTATTAGGTATGGCCGTTACAAAAAACAGCGATCTAAGTCGAATTAAATTGGTGCCTCTAGGACTAGACTATGAAAACTATCCAGAATATAGGAATAGATTATCCCTTAGGGTGGGCAAACCTATTGAATGGTACGATCTTTATGATAACGAAACTGGGTTAGTTGATTTTAAACAACTTAACAAGAGGATTCAAGACGAACTCAGAGAGTTAACAGTTGATATTCAACCCGCACAAGAGTACGAAATCCTTGAGCCATATGTGAGAGCTTTAAAAACTTATGAAGCAGAAGAGGAACAATGGAGTATAATCAAGAAGGAGCTTAGAAGGATAATGGAATCGGGAGAGAATTCTAATTGGATAGAAAAAGTGAAAATGGAATATGAGGCCTTAGTAGAAGCTGGATTTCGTAAAGAAAACAGACCTGAAGCTTGGGGCCTAAAGCAAGCTAATGTGAGGGAGAGCAAGTATTGGGCTATCGCATTGACTCCATTTTCTTGGATAGCAAATATCCCCACCGCTCTTCAACAATATCTTCTAAATAGAAAGTGCAATAAAATTAAAGCCGTAGAATTCAGGAGTACATTTAAAATAGGTGCCGGCATGTTCATTTATCCTATCACATGGACAGTTTTCGCCGTGGCAGTAGGTTTGGCTTGTGAAGTTTTTGATTTTTGTGGGTTTTGGTATGGATTTATAGGGCTTTGGTCTTGGGCAACTTTCGGAAATAAATTTTATGGATGGCTTAAAGGACATATTCACGATCATAAAGATGCTGTCGTAGGAAGTAAGTTTTGGAGTGAAGAAAAATCAATGACAAAGAGGCAAGCCTGGGAAAATTATATACGAGCGATTAAATCATGAAATACGTTATCCAAGGCATTCAACACGTGGGTATTGCAGTCTCTGAAATGGATGCTAGCCTTAAACTTTACAGGAAGCTTTTCGGATTGGATATTCCGTTTTTTGACGCTGTCGCTGCCGCACCTTTGATGGATTCTCATTGCAATGGCGAGACTATAGTAAAACGAGCAAGCATGGTGCTGAATCACCAAGGCGGATGCGCTGTCGAAGTTATTTCCCCTACATCATTTACACCACGTGGTCCTGTATTCAACCTCGCCCAGGGTGATCTAGGGATAGGCTGTACGACGGTAAAAACTCCAGATATAAGGGTGATGCACGAACACGCATTAAGCATATTACCTGACTCATGTGATAAAGAATTGGTGATGGATCCAATTGGAAGATTGACTTTCTATATGAGAGATCCGGATAACAATCTTTTCCAAATACTAGAGTCAGATGTTTGGTTCACAAGTACCGGACATCCATCTGGTGGAATTATGGGATGTACAATAGGTGTGTCAGATATGGAATCAGCATTTAAGCTTTACTGTGATATTTTAGGCTATGATAAGGTGGTTACTGATGTTCAAGGGGCTTTCGATGATTGGGCGCATTTACCTGGCGGTGAAGAGAACTACCGAAGAGTCATCCTAGCCCAAACCTCACCCGGCACAGGTGGTTTCGCCTCGATGATGGGTCCCACTACTATAGAATTAGTTCAGTGTCAGGATAGAATAGGTAGGTTTATTTTCGACGAAAGGATTTGGGCAGATACAGGTATAGCTCACCTAGGATTTGATGTTAGAGGGATGAAAGAATTAGGCACGCAGCTTGAAAAGGATGGATTCGGGTTTAGATGTGATACAAATGACGCTTTAAGTATGGGGGATCACACATCTGTGCATTGCACATATATTGACGATCCGGATGAGTGCTGGATAGAATTAATTGAGGTACATAAAATTCCTATTATAGAAAAACTAGGTATATTTATGGATGTACAAAAGAGAAAACCATCTCAACCTCTACCTAAGTGGATGTTACACGCATTGAGATTTAATAGGATTAAAGACTGAATATGAGCTCTAAAAAAATCTTACTCGTAGATGATGAAAGTGATATCCTTGACTTTCTTTCCTACAATCTTAAAAGCATTGGATATGATGTACGGGTTGCTAATAATGGTGAGGAAGGTGTAAAGACTGCCTTAGAATTCAAACCTGACTTGATTTTACTCGACATGATGATGCCCGAGATGGACGGCATAGAAACTTGTGAGAAAATCCGGGAAGTTGATGAGCTAAAGTCCGTTGTAATAGCATTTTTAACGGCACGTGGAGAAGATTACAGCCAAATTGCTGGGTTTAATGCTGGGGCAGACGATTACATATTGAAACCCATAAAACCTAAAGTGCTAATGAGTCGTGTAAAAGCCCTCTTAAAGCGTGGAGGTCTAGACAATGCTGGGGTAAGTCGATCCGTAATAAAAGAAGGACGTATTGAAATAGATACTAAGAAGCATACAGTAAAGTTTGAAGACGTTGAAATCGTACTCCCAAAGAAAGAATTTAAACTTTTATCTTTACTGTGCTCTGAACCTGGAGTGGTTCACACCAGAGAGGAGATAATGGATAAAATATGGGGCGCTGAAATTGTGGTAGGTGACAGAACAATAGATGTCCATATTCGTAAACTGAGGGAAAAACTAGATGAAAATCTAATCAGCACTATAAAAGGTGTGGGGTACAAATATATCGGATGATGGAGAATAAAACTCCAAAACAAATAGCTAGGCAAAGTGCTTTAAAAATCGGAGCCATAACTCTGATTTCAT
>CAWVZZ010000004.1:0-25364 GCA_963934745.1 uncultured Flavobacteriales bacterium
TTATCACTCGTACGTTCACAGCTACTGATGACTGTGGCAACGCAACTTCAGCTACGCAGACGATTACTATTGTCGATACTACTGCTCCTGAGTTAATTATCCCATCTGATTACACGGCAGAGTGTTCTGACGCGCATCCTATGTATGATGCTTCCGCTACCGATAACTGTGGTGAGGTTGTGATTACTGTCGAGACATTTACTACTGCTGGCATTGGTGAGTATGTAATGACCCGTACGTTCACAGCTACTGACGACTGTGGTAATGAAACTTCAGCTACACAGACGATTACTATCGTTGACACGATTAATCCTGAGTTAAGCATCCCATCTGATTACACTGCAGAATGTTCTGACGCACATCCTATGGATGAGGCTTCAGCTACCGATAACTGTGGCGAGGTTGTGATTACTGTCGAGGCCGTTACTACTGACGGAGCTTGTGCTGGTGATTACGTGATCACTCGTACGTTCACTGCTACTGATGACTGTGGTAACACGTCAAGTGCTTCTCAGACTATCTCTATAGTTGACACGACTGCTCCAGAGCTAAATATCCCGGATGATTACACTGCAGCGTGTTCTGACGAACAGACAATGGATGATGCTACAGCGACAGATAACTGTGGTGATGTAAGTATCGAAGTTGTTGAATGGACTATTAGTGGTAATTCTATCGGTAACTACGAAATTGTAAGAGAGTTTACGGCAGTTGATGATTGTGGAAACTTCTCATCAGCAATTCAAGTGATAACGATAGTTGATACTACTGCTCCTGAGTTTACATTTATTCCGACTGATTACACTATTGAGTGTTCTGACGAAATGCCACTTGATGATGCTATAGCATCTGATGACTGTGGAAGTGTTTGGATTACATCATTTGAAACAATTATTGAGGGAGATTGTCCTGATAGCTATCAATTGATAAGAACGTTTACAGCTACTGACGATGCAGGTAATTCAGTTATTGTAACTCAAACAATAACGGTAGAGGATACGACAGCACCGATATTTAGTTTCACTCCAGATGCTGAAGTTCTATTGAATGAAGCAGACGGTGATGTAATGCCTGCTCCATATGTACTGGTATGGGATGCGTGTGATCAAGAGCCGACATGGAGTTATGTGGATTTGGTCTTAGAAGAGACAGCAACTACTACAACTACACAGA
Source organism: uncultured Flavobacteriales bacterium (assembly GCA_963934745.1). Classification (GTDB taxonomy): domain Bacteria; phylum Bacteroidota; class Bacteroidia; order Flavobacteriales_D; family Sanyastnellaceae; genus UBA974. Next base: position 1,174 of record CAWVZZ010000004.1, read on the forward strand.
GAACATATACTGTAACAGATGATTGTGGTAATTCAGCGACATTCGTTCAGATTATTGTTTATGTATCTGTAGTTCCTGGTTGTATGGATGCAGACGCTTGTAACTACAATCCTGATGCTAACCAAGACAATGGTACTTGTGCATACCCACCATTTGCTTACGACTGTGATGGTAACTGTATCAATGATGTCAATGAGAACGGTATCTGTGATGAGTTAGAGATACTCGGATGTACAGATCCTGAAAATCCTGGATATAACCCAGCTGCTAACGTTGATGATGGTTCTTGTCTAGTTGGAGGTTGTGTAATCCCATTCGCTTGTAACTATGATGTTGATGCGGATTATCAGCTAGCTGGTTCTTGTGAGTTTACTTCTTGCGCAGGTTGTACAGATGATGCAGCATGTAACTATGATGAGACTGCAACACTGAATAACGGTTCATGTACATATCCTGATTATGGTTACGATTGTAATGGAGACTGTGTGACTGATACTGATGGTGATGGAATCTGTGATGAGTTTGAGGTTCCTGGTTGTACTGATCCAACAAACCCTGGTTACAACCCTAATGCAACGGATGATGATGGTTCTTGTTTAGTTGGTGGTTGTTCTTTGCCATTCGCTTGTAACTATAATCCTGATGCAGATTACTTAGTGATTGTAGAATGTGACTTTAGTTCATGTGCTGGTTGTATGGATGAAGCGTCTTGTACTTACGATCCTGATGCAACGATTAACTCATCTGGTGAGTGTACATATCCAATTAGCCAGTTCTTAGACTGTAATGGTGAATGTAGTAACGATGATGACGGTGACGGAATCTGTAATGAGGAGGAGATACCTGGTTGTACTAACCCTGCTGCAAACAACTACAACATTTTCGCAACTGACGATGATGGTTCTTGTGTGTTGCTAACAGGAGGTTGTACTCTACCATTCGCTTGTAACTACGATCCTACAGCTGATTACTACCTGCCGGGTTCTTGTGATTTCTCTTGTCTATTCGGAATGCCTATGGGTGGCGCTTGTGCAGATCCTCTAGCATGTAACTATGGAGAGGAAGGAAATTGTGATTACTTTGATGCAAACGGTCAGTTATGTGCAACTGTAGGTTGTATGGATGACTCTGCATGTAACTACGACCCTGAAGCTCAGATCCAAGGTGTTTGTGATTACATATCTTGTGAGTCATACGGTTGTGATAACGAGAATGCTTGTAACTACGATCCTGAGGCTTCTATTAACGACGGAAGTTGTGAGTACACAAGTTGTCTAGGTTGTACAGATCTAGAGGCAAGTAATTACGATCCGACAGCTACCGTTGATAATAACTCTTGTGAATACGAGGTTGGAGGTTGTATGCAGTTTTCAGCATGTAACTACAATCCAGAGGCAACGTATGATGATGGTTCATGTGAATTTACTACTTGCTTCGGATGTGCCACACCTTCGGCTTGTAACTACGATCCAGCGGTGATCTACCCTGATGGTTCTTGTGTCTTTGCAGATCCAGGTTACGATTGTGACGGAATCTGCTTACAGGATGCTGATGCTGATGGAGTGTGTGATGCTGATGAGATAGGTGGTTGTACAGATGTGGATGCATTGAACTATAACTCAGCTGCTACTGAGGAGAATGGTACGTGTATCTATCCTCCTGTCGGTTGTACAGACCAAACCGCATGTAACTTCGACTTTACTGCTTCTGAAGATGATGGCTCTTGTGAGTACACTTCTTGCTCTGGTTGTCTAGTTCCATCGGCTTGTAACTACAATCCGGATGCTACTTTAAGTGACGGTACATGTGAATATCCAGATACTGAAGGTAATTGTGGTGAAGATGTGGTTGAAGGTTGTATCTACGCTACAGCTTCAAACTATGATGCTTTAGCTACTGACGATGACGGTTCATGTCAGTTCCATGGTTGCATTAACGATGACTACAGTAACTACAACTCTTACGCTAACGCTAACGAAAATTGTTCTAACACGCCACCAAGTGCAGACTTTAACGGCGACGGAATAGTTCAGCTAGAAGATCTTCTACAGTTCTTAATTGCATTTGGACAGAGTGGTCCGGATTGGAGTATAGACTGGGTTAACGAAGCTTGTGGTGTAACAGCTATACCATTAGACCAGTTGATCGATGTAGATGAGCCAGGATGTACATATGCAAATGCTGCTAACTACGATCCAACATCAATTGCGGATGCAGGTAACTGTGCATTCACTGGTTGTACTGACTCTGAGGCGTTGAACTTCAATCCTATAGCGAATATCGAAGACTCAAGTTGTACATACGACGTATGTCCAGACTTCAACGGCGACGGAGTAGTCCAAGCCGAGGACCTCCTTGACTTCCTAATCTCATGGGGTACGATCTACGAGTAGAGTACTCTGAAGAAGAGTCTTGATTTATGACGAAAAGAGCTGACCGAAAGGTTGGCTCTTTTTTTGGTCTAAGGAATTATGAGAAGCATCTTTGTGAAATACTAAATGAGAAAAAATGAAGAATCTATTTGCTGTAATATCTGTAGTGTGTTTGATGGCTTCGACACTTCAGGCCCAAGAGTACGTGAACGCAGTGTGGGTGCTAGATGAGGGGTTGTTAGATTGGCAGACAGGGGAGATGGTGGAACCAGCAGGAGTGGGGGTGTATACTCCGGAAACTGGAGAGTTTACTTCTGTGATGACTTTTCCCGATGCTAGTTTTACGACTAACATCGTTATAGCGGATGGTGCTGCTTATGTAGGGGCGGATACAAAAATTTACAAAATCGATCTAAACACTTTCATGGTTGATGCTGAAGTTGAAGTTCAGGGCGTGAGGCATCTAGCTTACCACGACGGGTTAGTTTACATGACTAGGGGAGATGTTGATGATGTGACTTGGGCTTCGGTAGAGTTCGAGTCGTATTTATTATGGTTCGATGCTGAGACATTATCGCCTGTAGGTGAGTTGATGGCTACTGAAGGTGTCGGGTATGCATCTGAAGGAATAGAGATTGTTGATGGGGTTGTTTATGTGGCTATCAATAATGGGTTTTCTTGGGCTCAGGAAGTGGGCATTTTAGGGGTGTATGATATTGAGTCAGGTTCTTACACTGAGCACGATTTAGGGGAGGATGGAAAGAATCCAGCTCACATCAAGGTGACTGAGTCAGAGGTGATAATGGTGAACAACACTAATTGGGAGGCTACTTCTTTGTCTCGCATAGAGTTGCCTAGTTTAGGAGCAGACGAAGCTACAGTAACGACTATGTTTGTTGACGGAGTTGCGGCTGGTTGTAACGCTGCTGCATTGATGGGGGAGAAGCTCGTGTTCCAGGTGAGTGGTGAGATGGGTATGAGGAAGGCGTCTGTTAACGATTTAAGCCCTTCGTCGGACACTTGGGGGCCTGCGACTGATGTGTATTACAGAATGGCTGTGAGCCCCGTGAATGGAGATGTTTACGGAACTGTCACAAATTTCTTCGATTTTGCTGAAGTCCAAATCCTAGACTTAAACGGCAACCTTATTGCTTCTTTTGACGCGGGTGTGGTACCAGGTGGTATCGCTTTTGACGTGAGAACTGTCATTTCTGTGGACGAGCTAGTTGACGATCTAAGAGTGGGGAATTATATCACTGGGCAGTTTGACGTGATGGGAAGGGTTTGGTCTGAAAGAAGCAGAGGAATGAAGATCGAGAGACTGCAGTCAGGCGAACTAAGAAAGACTTGGGTGGTTCAGTAATTAACTACCTACAGCTAACCAAATAACCCCCGTCGCTAGCATCAACTTAAGCCAAGATGATAGTGCAGGGGCTTTTTTACGCACTGAAAAATAAATAGTGGCTAGTAGCGTTATGTGAAAGAATATTTCGAATGGGTACTGTGTCAGGCTAAAGATTATTTTCGGTTGTAGCTCACTTATTACTGACAGAGCACTCCACACAATTGCCACTATCACCACTTCCATCACGTATATCACCATCCAAGACCTTGTCTCCCCAAAAACAACAGGCATAGTCCTAATCCCAGAATCTTTATCAACATCAAAATACTCCAGCTCTTTAGAAATCTGTCTAACAAACACGATTGAAAAGATCATCAAACACATCACTACATAACGCTCGTCTTTAACATCCATCAACACATCATACAAAGCAAACGGAACTAATAACGTTACTATAGCCGCCAACGCCAATTTACCAACCACCACTTTCTTCTTCAGCCAAATCGAATATAAAAAAATCAAAAAAGCAGCAACTGAAGCTATGATGAAAGGACTCATATTATCAATTTGAATTGAAATAACCACCGCCCCCACTAATCCCATTCCCGTCAACACCCAGTGACTCATCATCGCTACGCGTCTCTTAATAACCCTGCCTATACTAGCCCTTTCTGGCTTCCTTATCCTATCCTCTTTAATGTCGAAATAATCATTAATCACAGCACCCCCAGCAGCAATGCAAGCCACCGGCACCATAAAGAACCACCCTATTTCATTCCCAAAGTAGCTAAACCTTATAATTGCAGCGGCAAAACTTAGCCCAATTACATTCCATAATCTCACCGATTTAAGCCAGGCATTTATTGTATACATCATCATTTTTATCCAAACGAAGAGTCAATTAAACTCTCCTTCAATTCTCTTTTATTTGTTGCATTTGCCGTAGTTAACGAGTAGTTAAAACCTTTGTGAATTGCATGAGCTCCATGTCTTCCATTCTTATCCAAGGCCAAATACCCCACTTGCAAATTGCTCACATCCATACTGTCAATAATCCTTCTAACTGCTGTCTCACAGGCTTGTTGAGGATGCATCCCGCTTCTCATCAACTCCACAACTAAAAACGACCCCACTGTTCTCATCACGGCCTCCCCGAGCCCAGTTGCTGTAGCACCCCCTACATTACCATCCACAAATAATCCCGCCCCTATAATCGGACTATCACCCACACGCCCGTGCATTTTATACGATACCCCACTTGTTGTACAACCCCCAGCAAGCCTCCCCGCATCATCAAGAGCAAGTATCCCTATTGTGTCGTGATTTTCAATATTAATCACAGGAGCATATTCGTTTTTCACCTTCCATCTCTCCCAAGCCTCTCTAGCCTTGTCAGTTAAAAGATCCACAGTTTCAAACCCCTGCTCAATAGCAAACTGTCGAGCCCCCGCACCAGCCAACATCACGTGCGGCGTCTCCTCCATTACTTTCCTCGCTACAGAAAGTGGATGCATAATATCCTGTAAAAAGCAAACTGACCCAGCCCTACCCATATGATCCATGCAGCAGGCATCTAACGTCACATTCCCATCTCTATCAGGCAGTCCGCCTATCCCCACGCTCAACCCCTCTTCATCAGCCTCAACAATCCTTGCTGCGGTCTCTATCATATCCATTGCCTTCCCACCCTCGGCTAGCGACCTAAACCCCTCCTTATTCGCAATAATCCCATGATTCCAGGTACTCACCATGGTCGGCAACGTCACAGACTCCTCACCATAAATCAATTTTGGCTGTGCAATCTCAGCAGCCATCATTCTATTAATAGCTAAAGGCCCCAGCCCCAACACTCCACCTAGTGCAGCAAGCTTGCCAAGGAAATCCCTTCGGTTAGATTTTTTAATTTCACTCATCTCTCGAAGTTACTTTCATTAGTGGGAAAAGTCAACCAACCAGTTGACAAAATCCCTAACGTTTTATCGTTTCACTTACTAACGTACACTTTCGCTTCGAAAAGTCAACCAACTGGTTGACAAATCATCTAATGATTTCATCACAAGCGTGAAATGTTTAAACGGCCACCGCTCCTCCTCCTCTCCTCCGAGCTGAAACAACAAAGGCCCCCGTAATGGGAGCCCTTGCAATTTATTATAAGATGAAGTAGTTAGTCTTTCTTAGCTTCAGAGTCGCCCTCAGAGTCGCCCTCAGCTTCGTCTTTAACTTCTTCGAAGTCTACATCCGTAACCTCATCGCCACCGGCATCGCCACCAGCATCGTCGCCAGCCTCACTACCCTCAGCAGCAGCTTGCATTTCTGCACTTGCTTCTTGGAATGCAGCATTTAGCTTTTCGATCCCAGCTTTGCATGCGTCAATGTCTTGAGCAATATGTACAGCTTTCAGCTCCTCAACAGCCTCGTTGATAGGTCCTAGCTTGTCAGCAGGGATTTTATCTCCGAATTCTTTGAGTTGCTTTTCGGTTTGGAATATCAGAGTGTCAGCCTGGTTAAGGGTGTCAGCCTTGTCCTTAGCCTCCTTGTCAGCATCAGCATTTGCTTCAGCGTCAGCTTTCATTCTTACGATATCCTCTTCTGAAAGACCGCTAGATGCTTCAATCGTAACCTTGTTCTCTTTACCTGTAGCCTTATCCTTAGCGCTCACGTTAATGATTCCGTTAGCGTCGATGTCGAATGTAACTTCGATTTGAGGAGTTCCACGAGGAGCTGGTGGAATGTCACCTAGTAGGAATTGACCAATGTTGTGGTTATCCTTAGCCATAGCACGCTCACCTTGGAAGACATGGATGTCTACACTTGGCTGATTGTCAGCAGCAGTAGAGAACGTCTCAGACTTCTTCGTAGGAATAGTAGTGTTAGCTTCGATCAGCTTTGTGAACACGCCACCCATAGTTTCGATGCCTAAAGAAAGAGGAGTGACGTCTAAAAGAAGTACATCCTTCACCTCACCAGTTAATACGCCACCCTGTATAGCCGCACCTACAGCAACTACCTCATCCGGGTTCACACCTTTAGAAGGCTCTTTGCCGAAGTAAGCTTTTACTGCGTCTTGTACAGCAGGGATTCTGGTTGAACCACCGACTAAGATAACCTCGTCTATATCAGATTTCTTAAGTCCTGCGGCTTTTAGAGCTGAAGCGCAAGGCTCTATAGAGCGCTTGATTAGGGAGTCACATAATTGCTCGAATTTTGCTCTGCTTAGTGATCTAACTAAGTGCTTAGGGACACCATCAACAGGCATTATGTAAGGCAAATTGATTTCAGTGCTAGATGTGCTAGAGAGCTCGATTTTTGCTTTCTCAGCGGCTTCCTTTAAACGCTGAAGTGACATAGGGTCTTTGCTCAGGTCTAGTCCGCCATTTTCGTCCTTGAATTCAGCAACCAACCATTCGATTAGGCACTGGTCGAAATCGTCACCACCTAGGTGAGTATCTCCATCGGTTGACAGAACTTCGAATACACCGTCACCAAGCTCGAGAATACTAACGTCGTGTGTTCCACCACCGAGATCGAATACGACTATTTTTTGGTCTATAGACTTCTTATCAAGACCGTATGCAAGAGCTGCAGCGGTAGGCTCATTGATAATCCTCTTCACCTCTAGTCCAGCTATCTCACCAGCTTCTTTAGTCGCTTGGCGTTGCGCATCATTGAAGTAAGCAGGCACAGTAATAACGGCAGCAGTCACGTCCATTCCCAAATGATCCTCAGCCGTGCGCTTCATCTTCTGAAGAACCATAGCAGAAATCTCTTGCGGAGTGTATGTGCGGTCGTCAATTTTCACTCTAGGAGTGTTGTTGTCGCCCTTCACTACCTCGTAAGGCATTCTCTTAATCTCCTTTGCGACCTCGTCAAATGACGACCCCATAAAGCGTTTGATACTAGAGATAGTTTTTGTAGGGTTAGTAATAGCCTGGCGTTTTGCGGGTTCTCCTACTTTACGTTCGCCGTCGGCGATGAATGCAACGATAGACGGTGTTGTACGCTTACCCTCGCTGTTGTTGATGACCACTGGTTCGTTACCCTCCATAACTGCTACACAGCTATTCGTGGTTCCTAGGTCGATTCCGATGATTTTACTCATTTAATATAATTTATTTTTCGTTTACAATCCCTCTTAGTCAAATCCCTTGCCAATCCATTTTCTATTAATTCACGCCGTCAATCGTGTCAGTTTGTGTGACATCCTCTCATTTTTCACATGCGAAACATGACAGCCTGTCCGAATACGCTAACTTTGCGGCGTGAAAAGTACAGACTCTAACCACCCCGTCAGTTTCAGTGTTCTGGGATGCGGTCATATAGGCAAGCGCCATGTGTCTTCAATTCTAGGGCATTCCCAGGCATTACTATCTGGCCTGATCGATATTAGGTCTACCGAAGATTGTGGAGTCGCAGAGTACCTCACGGGCGACGTTAGCTGGCATAATTCACTCGAAGAATTTCTGTCCTCGAAGAATCTTCCCGAAGTTGTCTGCGTTTGTACACCTAACGGCCTCCATGCAGACCAGGCTATCGCACTTTTAGAAGCTGGATGTAATGTGGTTCTTGAAAAGCCTATAGCACTAAATGTAGCTGATGCTAAGAGAGTAGAGGCAGCTGCTGAGAAATCCACTGCGGATGTGTTTTGTGTAATGCAAAACCGTTTCGCTCCTCCGTCTGCTTGGCTAAAGGGTTTAGTAGATTCAGGTGAGTTGGGCGAGATAAGGCAGGTTCATATTCAGTGTTATTGGAATAGAGATGACAGATATTATGAAAAGGGCGGCTGGAGAGGTACGTTGGATTTAGATGGTGGGCCTTTATTCACTCAGTTTTCTCACTTTATAGATGTGATGTATTGGATTTTCGGTGGTGTTGAAAATACTGTTTCTCGGTTTCAGAATCAAGCGCATCTCCACAATACAGAGTTTGAGGATTCAGGCCAAATAAACTTTGATTTCTCCTGCTCTGGCTGGGGATCGTTCACTTTCTCAACTGCTGTTGACAGGTCTAACTTCGAGAGTAGCTTAACCCTTATCGCAGAGAAAGGAACTATACGTATTGCCGGTCAGTACATGGAAAAGGTGGTTCATTGCGACGTACGTGATTACGTCATGCCACAGTTGCCTTCCTCTGCTCCACCTAATGATTACGGACAGTACAAGGGTTCAGCATCGAATCACCATCACGTGCTGGCTAATGTTGTGGACGTTCTTAGAAACAATGCTGAAATAGCTACCCCCATGTCAGAAGGGGTAGACGTAGTTTCTATAATTGAATCTATGTACTCTGGAGTAGATAGACCTTTATCACGGCATTAAATCGGGCCTTATAAACCTTAAGATCGGTTTAAGCCACCACACTACATATATCAGTCTTGCCTTCTTCACTCGTTTTGCCCCGAACTCTTTGTAGAACCTATCGACACCAGGGTCTTCACTTCCTCCAAAATCAAAGATAGTTGCCCCTTTTTCTTTAGCTATTCCCATTGCTTTTGCGAGCATTGCCACAGATGCGATGGCGGAATGTGGACCTCTTTTTTGGCCTCCAAAAGCATAAAGACAAGTGTTTGAATCAAGCATTAAGAACCCTCCAGAAGCTATGCAGTTTCCGTTAGGGTCAACAGCCTCGACGGCGAAGGAGTATTCCTCTTGAGAAATCGCATCTAATAATTTATCTAGCTGTTCCGGATTAAGGCTTATGTCTTTTCTAATTCGGCTCTCCTTGTGAAGCGTTGAAACCATGTTCCAATTACTTACAAGGCGACATTCGATATTTTCTTTGGCTGCCCTTCTGACCTGCTTAGCTCTGTTAGAAGGTAGTTTTTTCGTTATGTCTATCTGCCGCGTGTGCCTCCATTGTATTCTGAATTGTGTGCTCGTGTTGTTTTTAATCGCAAACGATGTAAGGCTATTCTCATAGTCTGAACAAGGTGGTAAGTCGATGACTTTTATGTGCTCTGGTTGTGAAAGCCAAAACTCATTAAGCTCGCAATATGTTTTAATGCTACCATTAAAACCACAATCTAATGCCCAGGGTGGTGTAATAAGAGAGTGAATCCCTCTCAAAGAAATACAAGCGACAGCGCAGTCGCCTTTATTTCGTGAAGAATTAAATACTAGTGAGCAATCAGCTCCACAGTTGTCTAGCCAAGCTTTACTTTGGAATGGGCTTTTATCGGAATCTTTAAAAGATTCGGGTTTCATCCTCCGATACTTCCCTTCACAGCCCTTAATTCTCTATCCTCAGGGAACAGATCTTCCCCGATAGCAAGCCACTCTAAAGCAGAGGCTCTGTTAGTGTCCTTTAATAATTCAACATTGTAAATTATAGCAAAAAGCAGCAACTCCATTTGAACTTCTCTTAATCCCCGCCCCTCGAATTCGAGTAGTAGTTGTCTAGCTTTCTCATAAGTATCAGCAGCTTCCTTCCTAGATTTCAAATGTTGGTAAACAGCAGCATACATCAGCCAAGCACCAGGGTCTTCTGGGTCTATAGTTGCGAGGTATTTGTAGTACGACCTTGCTTTAGTGTACTTCTCACTATCCATCTCTGTCTCAGCAGCGTTTTTTGTCTCATTCCAAAGCTCATCAAAGAATACAGTGTGTTCGTGGGAGTGAAGATTTTCTTTATCCTTCTTTCTAAACTTAGCTGTGTACTTAAGGCTGTTTTTTAGAGCCTTGAGTTTGTCGACTTGAAATTTAACTCTTAGTTCGTTGTCCTCTGTTAGGTGAATACCTAGATAAGCTTTGCCCATATAAAGATATGGAAGAGGTAGTTTTTTCGTTTTATCATTCTCTGTGTACCTCATGCATTTGTAAAGTACATTTTCAAACTTCTCGTCAACAATCCACATTAGGAGTTTATTATATTCATCCTGAGATATTAGTGGTTTTCTCGGTTTTTCTTCTTCGTCTTGGTTCCCCTTTTGGGCTGAAACATTTGTAGACAATAGTAAAGTGCCGATAAATAATAGGCTTAATAGCCACGTTGAGAGGGTAGTTTGTGTTTTCATTTTTGCAGAAAGTGCATTATTCATGCCGAAAGATAATTAATATAAATTTTAATAGGTGTTATATTTGCAGCCCATGCAAGAATTAAGATTGAATTTACGTTTTTACGCCCTTTTCGTCGCTATATTTTTATCGACTTCCATGTTCTCTCAAGGAACGATTAAAGGTTTTGTTAGCTCTAAATCTACAGGTGAACCTGTGATGTTTGTGAGCGTATTGCTCGAAGGAACTAAATACGGAGTTTCCACAGACATTACCGGCTTCTACAGTTTGAGTAGAGTCCCAGCGGGTACTTACAACTTAATTGTGTCAAGCATTGAGTATAAAAACATTAAAGAAGTAGTCGAAGTGGTGTCTGGTAAAGTGCGGACAAAGAACTACTTACTTGAAGACGGAGTGATTCAGCTTGCAAGTGCGGAAGTGAATGCTGATAGGGAAGAACAATTAACCTCTGTGAGAATGTCTGTTGAAACAATTCGACCTGCAGACCTTAAAAGAATACCAAGTTTTGGTGGTCAGGCTGACTTAGTTCAAGCATTACAAGTGATGCCTGGTTTTGTCACAACAGGTGATCAAGGTGGTCAACTTTATATTCGAGGAGGCTCGCCCATCCAAAACAAAGTCCTTCTAGACGGAATGATAATTTATAACGCATTTCACAGCATTGGGCTGTTTAGTGTGTTTGATTCAGACGCCCTTGCAAATGCCGATATTTATACGGGAGCTTTTTCAGCTAAATACGGTGGAAGAATTTCTTCTATAATGGATATCCGCACCAGAAATGGCAATATGGTTGAATCGAAGGTGAAGCTAGGCGCTAGTCCATTTGGTGCAAAAATTTTAATAGAAGGCCCGCTAAAGAAAGCCAGGGACGGTAAAGGAGGTATTAGTTACATGGTTTCAATGAAACACAGCTACTTAGAGAAAACTTCAGCATTTCTATATCCATATATAGATGGCGGTAAATTGCCATTCGGTTTTACAGATACGTACGGCAAATTGACCTTCGGAAGTGGTGGTTCTAAGCTCAGTCTATTCGGGTTTGGGTTTAGCGATCATGCAAGTGTGCTGGATGATTCAACTGGAGTTGCCTTTGCTAGCTATAATTGGAAGAACGTAGGTGGGGGTGGTAACTTCACTATAGTTCCACCTGGAAGTTCTGTTCTAGTGAATGGTAACTTTGCGATCAGTCAGTACTCAATAGGCTTAGAAGAAGGGGGGCTAGCTGATAGGTATAGCGATGTAAATGGATTTAACTTCGGTTTGGACTTTAAATATATACTCGGCGAGGACCATGTTGAATATGGATTAGAGGTCGTAGGCCTCGAGACCGACTACAGTACGTTTAACGCATTGAATGTGACCGTTGAACAATCGGAAAACACAACTGAATTAGGTGGGTATGTAGATTATACTATGGTCCGTGGCGACATTATTATCCAACCTAGCATGAGGATGCAGTACTATAGTTCTTTGGCTAAATTCAGACCCGAGCCGAGGATAGGGTTTAAATACAAAGCATCGGAGCGGTTAAGGCTTAAACTCGCGGCTGGTATGTACTCCCAGAATGTGATAAGTGCTAATTCTGATAGAGATATCGTGAATCTTTTCTATGGGTTTCTTTCTGGCCCCTCTAACCTACAGGAAGAGTTTATTACTCCGTCAGGTGATAGAACAGCTGTCACTCACTCACTTCAAACAGCTAACCACGTTGTTACTGGATTCGAATTTGATTTAACGGAGCGTTTAAATATTAATGTAGAGGGATATGTTAAGCACTTTACTCAGCTTACAAACACAAACCGCCAAAAACTCTTCCCCGATGATGCTGACCACAGCGATGTTTTAGAGCTTTACAGGCTAGATTACATAATTGAAAGCGGTATTGCTTCGGGAGTTGATGTCGTCCTTAAGTTCGAAGAGAGGCACACGTACATATGGTTTGTGTATGGACTCTGCAATGTTGATAGATGGGATGGCTCGAGATGGTACGACCCTGTATTTGATAGGCGTCATAACATGAATCTAGTTGCTTCACAAGATTTCGGAAAAGACAAACAGTGGAAGGCTAACGCTAGATGGGCTTTAGGCTCGGGTCTGCCATTCACTCAGTCACAAGGATACTACCAAGCACCTAACATAAGTGGTGGGATTCTATCTGATTACATCAATAGTAATGCTAATGAGATATCTGTCTACTACGCCGGTTTGAATGAAGGACGTTTGCCTGCCTACCACCGTTTGGATATAAGTGTCAGTAGGACCTTTAAACGAGTAGGAGGGGGCGAGTTGGATTTCACCGCTGGCGTCACTAACGTGTACAGTCGCGAGAATGTATTCTATATTAATAGAATTACAGGCCAAAGGAAGAATCAACTTCCATTCTTGCCTTCCCTTGCGATTGATTGGACGTTTTAGAGGCTCTGAGATCTTAGCACCTTAGCCTGTGCTCTCGCTTCATCTGTTATGGCGCTACCGCTCAGAATAGATGCGATAGCTTCATTTCTCTCTTCCCCCACTAGGTAAACAGCTATAGTCTTAGCGTTATGGGTATTAGTTTCTTTACTCACCTCTAAATGCTGGTCACCGACAGCTGCTACCTGAGCTAGGTGAGTTACTGAGAATACTTGCTGGCCTACGGCCATCTTCATCATCGTGTCTGCCATCCTTGAAGCTACATCACCAGAGACTCCGGAGTCAATCTCATCTAAAACGATTGTTGGGACAGTTTTTCTTGTAGCCATTGCAGCTTTAAACGCAAGCATTACGCGGGACTTTTCTCCTCCAGAAGCCACTAATGCCAGTGCCTGCTGTGGAGACCCAGGATTAGCGGAGAACATAAGCTCAACTTCCTCTACGCCCATTAAATCAGGCGTTGTGGCATTACTAAAAACCCAATCCATCTTCACGTCTTTGAGTTTTAGTGGAGCAAGTTCTTTGTGAACGAGTTCTAGAAGATTCCTACCTCCTATGTCTCTTGCAGACGTAAGGTCTTCTCCTGCACTAAGCATATTGGACTTAAGCAGAGTTAGTTTTTCTGAAGCTTTAATTATATCATCCTTAAGCCCTAAAACCTCATCTATTTGATTTGTCAAACCATCTAAGATTAATAGTAGCTCAGAGGGAGATGAAGCGTTGTGCTTATGAAGTGCATGCGAAAGACCATCCAACTTGTCTTCAATCACAGTAAAGCGCGTTTGATCGAAAGAAATACGGTCGGATAACATAATAGCTTCATCTGATATGTCGTCTAGCTCGATTTTTGAACTTTGAAGTCTTTCTAATAGTTCTTTCGCGGCTTTATTATACTCCGAGATTGTTTCGAGAGATTTTATAGCGGAGTTAAAGTCGAACTGTGTCAGGGCTGTATGAGTGTCATGCAGGCCAGAAGCTAACTCTGTGGCATGCTTAAGTGTTTCGTGTTCCTCCCTTATTCCGTCCCAGTCTGTAGTACTTAAACCTAATCCCTCTAAGTCAGATACTTGAAATCGTATATAATCCACATCTGACTGAGGCTTGCTGGCCCTTGCCTTTAATTTATCTAACTCTTCTGATGACGTCCTCCATGCAGAAAATTCAGATCTGTAGAAATCTCGAGTTTGAAAGTGTCCTCCAAAGTCGTCTAGAAGTTCAAGTCGTGTAGTTCTATCTAGGAGAGCTCGGGTTTCGTCTTGGCCGTGTAGATCCACAAGCAGAGAACCAATTTCATTTAGAGTAGCTTGACTCACTTGTGAATCATTGATGAAGGCTCTAGACCTGCCCGACGAAGAGATTTCTCTTCGAATGTTAATTTCTCCAGATGCTTGGGGCTCTACTTCCCAGGAAGAAAGTCTTTCACTTACAAAGTCTGAATGAAATACTGCTTCAACAAGACATTTGTTAGCTCCGTGGCGAATGTTGGATGTATTAGATCTGTCACCTAACACTAAACCTAATGCCCCTAAAAGTATAGACTTACCAGACCCAGTCTCGCCAGTTAACACGGTTAATCCATTATCAAACGATAAGCTGAGCTCATTAATTAGAGCAAAGTTCTCTATGTGAAGCTTGCGTAACATAGAACCTTATTGAAGTGCTCCGTCGTATTTAGCAATATTACCCGGATCCATTTGCTTGAGAACCGGTAATAGTCTTACTCGTTCAGCTTCTGGAGCGGGCTCGAATAGTTTTATAATCTCATCGCTTTTTGCGAGGAAGAATACTTGCAGATTATACGATGATGGTCGAATCCTATTAGTGGAACGCATTTCAATTATAGCATCGCCGATATTTAATCTAGCAGCCTCTACGTCCTCATACAATATGTCCATACCGTTTCTATGGTAGTTGTAAAAGCAGTAGCGGAGTGGGCGAAAGGTTTGGCTAAGCATGTTCTCAACTAGCCAGTATCTATTCTGCTTCCCCTGGCTTGCCCTCCATCCTTTGCCACCGGCGTTCTGAGCGTTGGCTACGATTGTTTGGGCTTTAAGATAAAACTCAGACCCAGCTTCCATGCCATAGCTATCGTAGTCCATTGCAAGAATCATGTAGGCATAGTACGCTAGAATTGAAGAGAGGTTGTCTCTGTGCTGCCCAGGATTGAAGTTAATCGACGTTCCATCCAACCACTCGATTTCTAGATCTCCATCATGAGCGAATAATAGGGGAGTGTTGTAGTCAGAATTGTAAACTGGACGGTTACTTTGGATTTGGATAGAGCCACTGAATCTAGTGCTACCTATAGCCTCTGAGATTGTTATCTGCATGGTGCATTCTATCCTCTCCTCGAAAGCGAAATTATCATTAGTCCACCGCCTTCCATTCATAAATTCTCTTACCCCATCTTCAAGCGATTCAAAAATACTTGCTTCAACGTTAGCAATAGTTGGAGCTATTACTTGAACGGTGCAATTGAGTTCTTGGCTGTTAAGGGTGGTCCCGCAAAACACGAGAGTGAGTAACAGTAAGGTTTTAAGGTATTGAATCATTTTAATTGAAAAAGCATGTCTACAAGGTCACGTGCGACCTCTTGTTTTGACTTTAACTCAAAACTACGCGATTCCGTATCTAAACCCACGCGTTTTATCACTGTAACTTTATTAGTGTCGTGGTTAAATCCAGCGCCGTCGTCAGCTAGTGTATTCATCACCACAAAATCTAGATTTTTCCTTTCTAATTTGCCCTTAGCACTAACTAGGCCTTCATCAGTTTCTAATGCAAATCCCATGAGCAATTGCTCGGGTTTTTTTCTCGCACCCATTTCCAACAAAGTGTCTGGCGTGTCTTCAAGTTCCAGAGTTGATGGTAGGTCTGCCCTGTGTAATTTTTCTTTACTGGACTTCAATGGCCTTAAGTCCGCCACAGCCGCACATGCGACACCGGCATCCATTTCGTCCCAAACCCCTATCGTAGCCTTATACAATTCTTCTGCAGTCACTACATCTATCCTCGTCACCACACGTTCAGGCGTCTTTAAGCTCACAGGACCCGCTATCAACGTCACATCAGCTCCTAGATCAGCTAACCTACCAGCAATAGCGAACCCCATTTTACCGGTGCTTCTATTCCCCAAATACCTAACGGCATCGAGTGGTTCTTGAGTAGGTCCAGCTGTTACCACTACCTTTTTACCGGTGAGTGGAAGGTTGTCGCGGAAAAACCCCACGACCTTTTTCGCGATGATGTCTGGTTCTTCAAGTCTTCCCTTTCCATCTAATCCACTTGCTAATAGACCCGAAGCGGGTTCGATAATAGTGATGCTCCTCTCTTCTAATGTCCTTATAGATTCCTGGGTTGCAGGATTCGAAAACATATCCAGATCCATTGCTGGCGCGATCATTACAGGGCAACGAGCACTCAGGAATACGGCTTGTAAAAGGTTTTCACATGAACCGTTTACGAATGCGGACATGGTTTGGGCTGTACATGGAGCGACTAGGAATAGATCTCCCCATAATCCCAGCTCCACATGGTTCGTCCAAGTTCCTGCCTCTAAATCCTCAGTAAAATCAGAATGCACAGGATGACCTACTAACGTAGCAAGAGTAAGTGGAGTGATGAATTCTATGGAGCTAGGTGTCATGACTACTCTAACTTCGGCTCCGTACCTGATTAACTCACGAGCAAGGAAAGCGGACTTGTATGCAGCGATACTCCCTGTAATTCCCAGCACGATACGTCTACCCAGAAGAGTTTTGTTGTCGTTCTGAGTATCCGGTTCTCCGGTCATAATAATAAATTGTGAATCCTTGCTATAGCAGGGATTAAGAAGCTAATTCTTCTTTAGTAGTTTCTGCAGCCGTCTCAACAGCCGTCTCAACAGTTGTCGTAGCGTCCTCTTCTTTAGTCGATGACTTGTCGTCTGACTCGTCAGAAGAAATCTCTAGGTCAAGTTCTTTTTCAGGGTGACGGTAGTAAATCATGTCCTCCTCGAGCTCCTTGATAGCAATGCTCTGTGGCTTAGCTAGACGCTCGTAAAACTTAGATATTTCAATCTGCTCACGATTTTCAAACACTTCCTCTAATGTGTCATTAGGGATAACGAACTCTTCCATCTTCTCGTTAAGCTCGCTCTTAAGCTCATGAGAAAGTTGGTTGCTGCGGCGAGAAAGCACTACAATAGTTTCGAAAATATTACCTGTACCTACTTTTTCAAGGTCTTTTGTCTCACGAGTGATCGTGTTTCTTTCGGCTTTTACGTTTTTGAAATTCATCTGTTTGCTAAATTAATTCGCGTCGCGCTAGTTGTTTGTCTCTTGTAATTCTAGTGTTTCCACGGCTTTCACGCACTGTCCGTATATATGTTGAGCGTCAGCTAAATACGAACTATCCTGAAATCGGGATGCAAAGGTATGAAAAGCTTGGGTAGCATCGTTAAAACGTTCGAGTTTCCTTCGGTTAGTGCTTTGAACGGCGTATTGATAATAACTATCTAGTATTAAGAATTGTAACTGTTCGCGGAATGGTGAGTCCGGATAATCTGCTAAAGCATTCTTCATTGCAATGGTTGCACTATGGAATTGTCCAGTAGTGTGGTAAATCAAAGCTGATTCAAATGATTTTCTCTCAAGCTTCGATCTGAGGGACTTTATCATTGTTGAAGACGAGTCCCTCATGGTAGAAGCGGGGTATCTATCCATAAAGAGCTGCAGTTCTTGGATGGCCGAGCGGGTTTCTGTTTGGTCTAAAGACCAATTAGGAGAAAGGTTAAAACTGCAAATCGCTGCTTTAAACTCCACTTCCTCAACTAAGTCACTATTGGGAAACGTTTTAGCGTAATTGTGGAAATAATAGCGCGCGAGATAAAAATCATTTACACAGTAATGCGCGCTAGCATATTTATAGCTAACCTGTTGGGCCATTTGTGTGCCCCTAGTTATTCCTACAAGTTCTTCAAGCAGGGGGAGAGCTTTTAAACAATTACCCGAGTCTAGAGCAGTTTGAGCAAATTCCCACTTTAAGTCTGTGTCTGTGCTCTTCAGTACTTTGCTGTAATCTGAGCAACTGCTTAGTATGACTGCAAAAATGGTAATAACTAAGAAAGAAATGTGAAAATAGGTTCTCTTCATTGGGCGCGAAGTTAAGACTCTATTTGTAGTTTTGCACTTAACTAAAACCCATTTAATGGATATTTTTGATCGTATTAAGAATGATCGCGGACCACTAGGTCAGCACGCTAAAGAAAGTCATGGTTACTTCACCTTCCCTAAGTTGGAGGGAGAGATATCTAATCACATGATCTTCAGAGGGAAAGAGGTGTTAGTGTGGTCTATTAATAATTATTTGGGCCTGTCAAACCATCCTGAAGTAAGGAAAGTAGATGCTGATGCGGCTGCGGAATGGGGTATGGGATATCCAATGGGAGCTCGTATGATGTCAGGCCAAACCTCAGAACACGAGGCCCTCGAAGCTGAATTATCAGAGTTTATGCTGAAAGAAGACTCCTTCCTTCTCAACTTCGGCTATCAAGGTTGTCAATCGGCAATCGAGGCCCTAGTTAACAGACATGATGTTATCGTGTACGATAGTGACTCGCATGCATGCATGGTTGATGGAGTGCGTTTACATCAGGGAAAGCGTTATGTCTTCAAGCATAACGATATGGTTAGTTTTAAAAAGCAACTTGATAGAGCGAAAGTACTTACAGATATAAGCGGTGGTGGAATTTTAGTTGTAACCGAGGGTGTGTTCGGTATGGCTGGTGATCAAGGGAAATTAGCAGAGATTTGTGAATTTAAGGAGGAGTTCGGTTTCAGATTATTCGTAGACGATGCTCATGGTTTCGGTACTGTAGGTGACCATGGTAGAGGAGCAGGTGATGCCCAAGGCGTGCACGACGAAATCGACGTGTACTTCGGAACTTTTGCTAAAGCTATGGCTACAATAGGAGCGTTCGTTGCTGGAGACGAAGACGTAATAGAATTCCTTCGTTACAACATGAGATCCCAAACATTTGCAAAGTCACTTCCTATGCCTATCGTTGTGGGAGCAAGAAAGCGCCTGCAGATGCTTCGCGACTCTACCGAGCATAAAGACAAGTTGTGGAATATTGCTACATCTTTACAAGACGGACTTAAAGCAGCTGGGTTCGACCTAGGTGTAACGAACTCTTGTGTCACGCCTGTGTTCTTAAAAGGAGGACTCGGTGAGGCCACAAATCTCACGGTAGACCTTCGTGAAAATCACGGAATCTTCTGCTCTATTGTAGTGTATCCTGTGGTTCCAAAGGAAACAATCATGTTGCGGTTAATTCCTACAGCGGTTCACACTCTTGAGGATGTTGCTTATACGATTAAAACATTCTCAAACGTCAAAGAAAAGCTAGAGGCGGGAGATTACAAGAGCGATAAAATCGCTTCGTGGGATTGATTTAAACTGAAGGTGCAATGCGCGTATTTATAGAATTAGCATACGACGGCACTAACTATCACGGCTGGCAACGACAGCCTGTGGCTACATCGGTACAACAAGTAATTGAAGAAGCTTTGGAGCGTTTATGTGGTTCTAAATGTACAGTTCTAGGATGCGGTAGGACTGATGCAGGGGTTCACGCTTCATATTACGTAGCTCACGCTATTTTACCTGAATCTTCAGACAAAAGGTTCGATTCACTCGAGCAACTTGCTTTCAAACTCAATGGCGTTTTAGATAATGACATCGCTGTATTTTCAATTCAAGAAGTGGGAGAAAAAGCTCATGCTAGATTTGATGCCTTAGAACGCTCGTATACATATTGGATTCATACAGACAAAGACCCGTTTCTTGATGGTAAATCTGCTAGAGTATATGGTGATTTGGATATAGAGGCTATGCAGATAGCGGCTTCTATGCTGATATTCAATGGCGATTTCGCAGCGTTTTGTAAGACAGGGTCGGATGTGAAGACTACTATATGCGATGTCAGAAAAGTCGATGTCTCTTTAGTTTCTCATAGCTGGCGATCAGGTTCTGTAGGTGTTCGAATTGATATTGAGGCGAATAGGTTCTTGCGAAACATGGTAAGGGCTATCGTGGGAACTCTGCTAGAGGTAGGTAAGGGAAAATTGTCTCAAGACGCATTTATGGAGGTAATAGCTTCTTGCGATAGGTCTAGAGCTGGTAAATCTGCTCCTGCCTGTGGCTTGTACCTAGCTCGTGTTGATTATCCAGCTGATGTTTTCCTGCCCCACGACACCATGCTCATTTGACTATAGGGCTTGTCAACCTATTGGTTGACTTTTTTCATAGTCAAACCTCACTAAGTGTATCTTCCACGAATGTTCCTAAATCATAAAACACTGACGACTATCCTGGCTCAAGTCAAGCCGTATCGTACGCGTTTTATTATTACAGGAGTACTAATTTTGTTTTTATCGTCACTAGTGTGGATTAGGCCAGCCCTGTTGCAGCACGCGATAGATGTGGAAATTGCGAATAATGATGTAGAAGGGTTAATCAGAATTTTTTCAGCAATCGTTGTGATACTTATCATTGAAGCATTGCTGAGGTACCAAGTAACATATCTAGCTAACTGGGTAGCCCAAAGCGTTTCTTTAGACCTTAGATCGAAACTATTCAAGCACGTTATTGCGTTTAGACTTAGGTTTTTCGATAGAACTCCTGTGGGAAAGTTAGTCACCAGGATTGTAAGCGACGTAGATGGAATTGCGAATGTCTTTTCCAACGGATTACTCAATGCAGCTGGAGATGTTCTTACTTTAATAGTTGTGTTGGGAGCAATGATATACATAAACCCTACACTAACTCTCATCGTTATCACTCCGATACCTGTACTTCTCTTTGCAACCAGAATTTTTCAAAAGCACATAAAGAAATCATTTACCGACGTGAGAAATCAAGTGTCGAAGATGAACGAGTTCGTGCAGGAGCATGTTACTGGAATGCATATAGTTCAATCATATAGCAGGGAGCATGTAGAGGCATTAAAGTTCGCAGAATTAAACGAATCTCATCAGGATGCTAACGTAAGTTCTATCAAGGCTTTCAGTATTTTCTTTCCCGTGGTAGAAATGCTAAGTGCAGTTAGTGTGGCTCTTTTATTATGGTTAGGGATATCAGGGGTTGTGAATGGAGATCTTACTTTAGGATTAGTACTGCAATTCATCCTTTACGTCTTTATGTTGTACAGACCTATTCGTCAGCTAGCTGATAGATTTAATGTGTTACAAATGGGTATTGTAAATGCGGATAGAGTTTTTAAGCTTCTTGATAAAGACGAAAGGATAGCTGATGAAGGGAATAACTCATCTGTACAATTTACAGGCGAGATAGAGTTTGACAATGTTTGGTTTTCATACTGTGATGATGAGAACTGGGTGTTGAAAGGGGTGTCGTTTAAAATCAAACCCGGAGCTACTATTGGATTTGTAGGTGCTACGGGAGCGGGGAAGAGCACTATTATAAATCTGCTGTCGAGGTTTTATGAATTCCAAAAGGGTTCCATTAAAATTGATGGGGTTGACATTAGGGATATTCCATTGTCTCAATTGAGATCAAATATAGGTGTCGTTCAGCAGGATGTATTTTTGATGTCTGACACGTTAAAAGCTAACGTCACACTACACGACGAGGGGTTTTCAGACGAGGACGTTTGGGAAGCAGCAGAAGCTGTTGGAGCAAAGGATTTCATAAAGATGCACGAGGACGGACTGGAGTTGCAAGTGAGAGAGAGGGGGGCAATGCTGAGTGTCGGCCAAAGGCAATTGATTGCATTCATGAGAGCGTACGTAGCCTCACCGAACATTCTCATTCTTGACGAAGCTACCTCATCAATTGATTCAGAATCAGAGAGGTTAATTCAAGCTGCGACAGCTTCTATTACTAAGGGTAGAACGTCGCTAATAATTGCACATAGGTTAAGTACTATTAGAAATGCCGACGAAATTTTCGTGGTTGATGCAGGGGAGATAGTAGAATATGGAAATCACGAGCAATTGATGGCAATGGGCGGTGTTTACGCTAGCCTTACCACTCCTGACTCTTCCGATAGCCAGTAGCTTGGACGTCGGCAACGACTTGGTCGTTTTGGTTTAAAACAACAGCGTCTACATGCACGATTTTATGGTTAAGCGAAGTAACCACAGCTTCAGCAGTCAGCACATCGCCCACAATGACCGGTAAAAGATGTCTTATTGATGTGTTAAGGCTCACTGCGTGGCGGCCGTGCGAGTTAGCGGCAAAAGCTATAGCGCTGTCGGCAAGGGAGAATGTGATCCCACCGTGTACAATTTTGAATCCATTAGCCATCTCTGTGCGTGTCGTCATCTGAAGTTTACATGATCCCTCTGAGCTTTCGATAACCTCAATCTTCATCCAAGCAGTCATTTTATCTTCTGCAAGCATCTTCTGTACAATTGTATGGATATTTTTCATGTTAGATACACTTGAAATGTTCGAAGGGCTCGAGGCAATTTAAGCAGGTAAATGATGCTTTGCAAGCCGTAGACCCAAATGCGCTCACGAGTTTCGTTTCTGCGCTTTTGCATGTGGGGCATGGGATGAGACGGTCGTCTCCTGTGAGGAAGGCTCTGTCATGGCTTTGGCCCACCGGGGGCGCAATGCCGTGAGCGGCCATTTTAACTCTAGTTTCATATGTAATCCAGTCTGTTGTCCACGCGGGACTCATGGCTATCCTCACTTCAGCTCTAGGATCTATAGCTCTTGCAGCAGCTAGGCAATCTTCCGAAATAACGTCTGTTGCAGGGCAACCTGAATAGGTCGGAGTGATTATAACCACACAGTGGTCGTCCTCAATAACGACGTCTCTAAGCATGCCCATTTCTTCAATAGTAAGAAATGGTAATTCTGGATCCATCACCTTGCACACTTGTTTAAGTACAGAGGCTGCAAGTATTTCGAGGTTCTTGCTCATAGTTTACCAATTAGCTCCTGGATGTAATCGTGGAAGGACCTGCATCTCTTCGAGCATAATAGAAAGATGCTCTGAGTGCTGGCCTTTACGTCCTCCACTTTTCATGTTTACATTTTCAGGAATAGTCAGTCCAGCTTCATTCAAAGTGCTTTTGATTCGACTCAGCCACTCTGTTTTCATGCTAGAGGAATCAGGTAGCAATCCTGCTTTAGTGCCTGCGTTATCAGACTCGTCGCTGATAAACATCTCGTCTGTAAACTTCCATAAGGCGTTTATTGACTTTTGGATGCGGTCGTGGCTTCTTGGTGTTCCGTCTCCAAGTCTTATTACCCACTTAGAGCTATGGTCTACGTGATATCTAATCTCTTTCACTGCTTTTGCCGCTACTGCCGCAATGTCTGTATTAACGGATTGAGCTTCGAGGTGCTGTACTTTTAATAGAGAATATACATCGAACAGGAATTGTCTTGCAATTGTGTCTCCGAAGTCTCCGTTTGGTTGCTCTAGAAGAAGTAAGTTTTGGAATTCACTAGCATCTCTATGAAATGCTAATTCATCATCAGTCTGGGGATTTTCTAATAGGCTGCCTGCTAGCGTGAGGTAGGACTGGGTTTGGCCTAGAAGATCGAGAGCAATGTTAGTTAGAGCGATATCTTCCTCTAAAATAGGCGCATGCCCACACCATTCACCCAAGCGCTGAGATAGCACTAGCGAATCATCTCCTAAGCGGAGTAAAATATCTGTAAGTTGAGAGTTTGTCACTGCTGAAAATTACATATGATCCACCTCCTTAGGTAGAACGAAAAAAGTAGGGTGGCGATATACCTTATCATTAGCAGGGTCGAATAGTTTCTCCGTGTCATCTGGAGAGCTTGCTGTTATCTCGCTTGCTGGAACGACCCAAAGACTCACACCTTCCTGTCTGCGAGTGTATACGTCGCGTGCGTTTCCAATTGCCATTTCTGCATCAGCTGCATGGAGAGAGCCCACGTGTCTGTGGCTCAAGCCTTGCTTGCTGCGTATAAAAACTTCCCAAAGAGGCCAGTTGTTATTGCTCATTTCTTTGCTTTTTTATCTGCATATGCAAGTGCAGCTTCTCTAACCCAAGCACCATCGTC
>CAWVZZ010000005.1:0-23938 GCA_963934745.1 uncultured Flavobacteriales bacterium
ATCCGCAACCTAAAGCAAGCTTTGCTTGCGTCTGACTTCTCCACCTGCTACGACTGTGTCGTAGCTGAATCAGTCAGTTCGTAGCCCCGGCAGGAATCGAACCTGCATCTAAACTTTAGGAAAGTCCTATTCTATCCATTGAACTACGGGGCCAGTAAAAAACGCCGCCGAGAGATGTTCTCAGCGGCGTTCCATCTTGTGCGCCCGGTAGGACTTGAACCTACGACCAATGGATTATGAGTCCACTGCTCTAACCACTGAGCTACAGGCGCAAAGAGTGCGCAAAAATACAGACTATTTCGCTAGAATTTCAAACTCTAACTGACGTTTTGCAATGTTTGCTGAAACTACCCTAATTGTAACCACATCACCGAGGGCTATTAACTCGCCAGAGCGCGTGCTCTCGAAGCCTATTCTTTCGTTGTCAAAAACCCAATGGTCGTGTGGTAGTGCGTCTTTGGAGACGAAACCTTCGCACTTATTTTCCTGTATTTCCACAAATAATCCTCGGGCGATAGCACCTGATATAATTCCCCGAAAGGTTTCTCCGATTTTATTTGTGAGATATTCTACTTGTTTATACTTGATACTCGCTCGTTCTGCATCGGCTGCACGTTTCTCCATTATGCCGGAGTGGTGGCAACGCGAGTCGAGTTCACCTTGATCGGCGTCTTTAGCTCCATCGAGATAGTGCTGCATGAGCCTGTGCACGATGACGTCGGGGTATCGGCGGATCGGGGACGTGAAGTGGGTATAGTATGGGAAGGAGAGGCCGTAGTGCCCGATGTTAGAAGTGCTGTATTCTGCCTTCGCCATGGTTCGAATAGACATGGTTTTAACCGTGTTTTCTTCTGGGGTACCTTCTGTTGCGGTGAGAAGGTCGCGAATAAGGGATTCGGCATTGCCCGGGGTGGGCTTTGGCATCTCGTGCCCAAATCTTTTAACGAAAGTGCGGAGTGTGCTTAAGCGTTCTGGATCGGGTCTGTCGTGAATACGGTAGATACTAGTACGTGTAGGAGTGTGCTTCTCTGGAGAGACTTTAGCTAGGAAACGAGCTACGCGGACGTTAGCTAGAAGCATGAAGTCCTCAATGAGTTTATTTGCCTCCTTCATGCGTTTAATTACTACGCGTAATGGTTTTCCGGTCTCGTCTAATTCGAATCGTACTTCTTCCGTATTGAAATCTATACCTCCATTTTTAAATCTTCTATTGCGAAGTTTTGTGGCAAGGGTGAAGAAGTGTTGGAGTTCTTTAGCGTAATCGCCTTCACCGGTTTCGAGGCGGGTTTGGGCATCCTCATAAGCAAAACGCCTATCGGAATGAATCACAGTACGCCCGAACCACTCATTAATGACGTTCGCTTCAGAATCCATCTCGAAGACGGCGCTGAAAGCATATTTATCCTCATTAGGTCGGAGAGAACAGAGGTCGTTTGAAAGGACCTCAGGCAACATCGGTATGGTTCTATCAACGAGGTATACTGAAGTCGCGCGGTTTATTGCTTCTGCATCGATAGCAGAGCCAGGCTTCACATAATGACTTACATCAGCTATGTGTATTCCTATTTCCCAGTTCCCGTTTTTCAGCTCTTTCATACTCAAAGCGTCGTCGAAATCTTTCGCATCGACAGGGTCTATAGTCATAGTTAAGGTCTTGCGCATATCTCGGCGCTTAGAAATTTCCTTAGGATCTAAACCATTGCTCTTAGAGCTAGGAGTAAAGCGTGAAGCCTCTTCTAATACTTCCGGTGGAAATTCCAGAGGTAGCCCAAACTCAGCAAGGATGGCATGCATCTCTACATCGTTATCTCCTTCCTGACCTAAGACACGCACTACTTTCCCGATAGGAGCATCGCCATCACTATCCCAGCTCTGAAGCTCTAAAAGAACCTTATCACCTTGTATCGCACCCTTAAGATTGCGTGGTGGGATGAAGAAGTTTGTGTGCAGGCGTTGGTCAGATGGATGCCCGAAAGCATAGTCCTTTATCTGCTCTATCACGACCACATAATTCGTGCGCATTCGTTGTACCACCTTACTCACGTAAGGAATGGATTTGCGGCCATGAGTCGTCCACTCTACCTCTACCGTATCACCCCAAAATGAATCCGCCGTATACCCCTTCGTGAGCTTTATCTCATTACCATCGGGCATCATCACGAATCCTCTCCCGAATCTCGTTATCTGTATGACTCCAGTACATGGAACTGCTTCTTGAGCGGCGAGTATATATTTCCCTCTCCCGATATCCTCAAGGTTTTCCTTGCGAGCCATATCTGTTAAAAGTTCCATGATCAGTTTCCTGATATCGTGGTTAAGTATACCCATAGCTGAAGCAAGCTGCTTGTGATTAAGCGGCTTGTCAGGTTTGCGTCTGAATACGTCTAGAATTGCTTTACGCAAATCTTTTGGCGATGTTGCATGTGATAAGCTGTGTTTGCCTCTTTGGCCCTTCGAACCTCTCTCGCCAGATCTTTTTTTCCTTCCCATTTATTAAGGCCAAAGTTAACGAACTTCGCAACATAATGGATTCTCATAAATCAACTCGTTTTATAGCCGACACATGGCGTGATTATGAACTACTAGATTCCGGTGATGGAGCGAAACTAGAAAGGTTCGGAAAACTTGTCTTAGATAGACCTGAGGTGGCGGCTGTTTGGTCTAAAAAATTACAATATCAGCAATGGGATAATGCAAGCGCAAGCTTTGAACCCACTGGGAAAGCGAAGGGGTACTGGAAGCCTAACGGCTCCGTTCCAGACAGCTGGCAGATTGAATATAAGAGCACGAAACACGCACACTTGAAGTTGACGTTTCAACTCGAATTAACCCGTTTTAAGCACGTGGGAATATTCCCCGAACAGGCTTCCAATTGGGAATACCTAGCGGGGAGACTTAACGAGGGAGACAAGCTTTTAAACCTTTTTGCGTACACGGGAGGTGCGAGTTTAGCCGCGAAAAGTGCGGGGGCGGACGTAACCCACGTGGATGCCATCCGACAAGTGATAGACTGGACACGCATTAATATGGAATTAAGCGGACTTACGGGAATACGTTGGGTTGTGGAAGACGCCTTGAAGTTTCTTAAGCGAGAGGTGAAAAGAGGGAATAAATACACGGGAGTAGTGCTCGACCCTCCTACATGGGGACTGGGGCCTAAAAACGAAAAATGGAAGCTCGAACTGCACCTAGTGGAAATAGTGGAGCTCGTGGCATCTGTCCTAGAACCTGGCGGTTTCGTGGTGATGAATACATATTCCGGCCTCCCTCCCACTACTTTGGAAACACTCTGGAGAAGGGTGCTGCCTAAGGCAAAGATTACAAGTGGAGAGTTATGCATCCCCGGAAAAGACGGTCATCTACTGAGCACAGGCTCACTGATTCGTATTGAACTTTAACAATCTCAGATGTCTCGATTAGAACAGGCAAAAAGCGTTTTACTCGGTCTACGGTTAGCCACCGATGAGCGATGGGTTAAGCTCTGCGAAAACAACATAGGCGCTATCCTCAACGACCACGCATGGTGCGAGCAGAAGGCAGCCTCTAACGCCATAAGTGTAATCACGAAGTTTCCGATGTACCCAGACCTGGTAGAGGAGCTAACAAAAATAGCCATAGAGGAGATGGAACATTTCGGGATGGTGATAGAAAAAATGCGCGCCCGAGGAATTGAACTTCAGTACGAAAGCAAGGATAGTTATGTGGGAGAACTAGCGAAGCACATCCTCTCATCCGGCGGCTCTAAACAAAACCAACTCGTCAACCGTTTACTCTTCTCCGCAATGATAGAGGCGCGCAGTTGCGAACGATTCCGGCTCCTAACGGAAAAACTTTCCGATACCGATCTAGTGGATTTTTACCGCGAGCTTATGATCTCAGAAGCTCATCACTACACTACGTTTCTAGGTTTCGCACGTAAATACGGCGGCGACATAGATGTCGAGGCTCGCTGGCAAGAATTTCTCGATGTCGAGGGGGCAATCATAAAGCGTTACGGCAACTCAGAAACCATGCACGGCTAATTCAGCCCCGGTTTATCTCGTGCCCTTACTACTCAGCTCCTAGCGTCCACCTCAACCCCACGTAGCTCATCTTTCCGAAAATAGGTCCGTACACAAGGCTCGCGTCGAATGATGCGTTGTCTAAATCATCCGGATAGTTCGTCCCTACAATAGGATTCTCTTGCTTCACGTCGAGAAGGTTTTCTATTCCGGCATAGAGTTCGAATCCAGTATGAATATTCCTACTAAGCTGAATATTCACTTGAGTAAACGCAGGTGACTTGGCATAGTATGAATCGTGGTCTGAAAATCCCGCAGATGGGCGAGGTAAAGCCTGAGGACCTACCCATTGAATGGTAGCGTCTATTCTGGTTTGATCTCCATCCACACCTTCTTTACTAGCATAGCTCCACTGGGTGAATGCTCTGTGATTAGATACATACGGGTCTTGTATCAGGCCTGGGATAGTATCTTGATAGTTCGTTTGTGCGTCAACCCATCTATATGCTGCCCTCACATTAACTCTTCTGTGCATGGACCAGTCAAATTCTAATTGAAGAGTCTTAGAACGAGATTCAGATTCGTTGTAAATCAGGATTTCGTGAGGTGAATTATACATATCCGCTACTACCCTATTCTCGAATTCAGTCCAGTATCCGTCGAGAGAAATCGATGCGTCTCGAGAATTAAGTCTGAACTTAGAAACTAGATTAAATCCTACATTAGTGGCTAGCTCTGGCTTCAACTCTCCTTGAATGACCCACCTTCTATTACTAGCCCAAGTCCCAAGCTGCTCCATAAACACATTAGCCGTCCTGAAACCCCTTCCAGCTACAATCTTTATTGACGTTTCTTCAGCTAGGCTATATCTCGCGTGAAGCCTTGGTGACGCGAAAGCTCCGTACATATTGTGATAATCACCCCTTACTCCCGCTACCACCACTAGCCTTTCGTTAGCTGTCCATGTATATTCGAAGAAAGACCCAGGGACTATTTCCGTGCGCGATAATGTATCTGCATCTGCATCCCATTCATCAAAGTCTGCACCCCAAGTTCCAATCTCCTGAAAATCGTCATATAAAAAACTTATACCCGTAGTGAATTTATGGTCTGTAGTATTTATGATACTAGAGAACAAAATATTTCCTCTGAAGAAATTTTCTGTGCCCTTATAATTTCTATTCCCGAACTGATGTGTCTGTTCGTGAGTAGATGCGAAAAATTGACTGCCAAACGATTTCCATTCTTTTCCTGGGAATACATAACCTGTTTTTGCCGAAAGCTCTAAACGATCTATCGTTGTTGCAGCCGTCCAGAGACTGTCCGATTCTGTTTTCGCTAAAAGTCCAGGCATTAAATCCCAAACATCATCCGCACCTTCATAAGCAGCCATCTGCCCTCCTAATGTCTCAAGCTTTACGCCTGTAATGCTATACTCCCCTCTTATGCCTCTATCACCCCTAAACTTCCATTCGTTTCTCAGAACTATGTCCTTCTTAAGAGGAGTGTCTAGAAATCCATCTTCGTTCCTGTCGTTAAGGTTATCTCCTATCTCTGCGTGGGATAAAAGTGCAGTCGACCATCGTCTACCTACTTGATGCCTGCTCACATGGTTCCACTCAAGCCTTCCATCCTCGCTTCTGTAAATATTAACATGAAGAGGCTCCGCATTTTCTGGATTTCTTAGAGCTACGTTTATTTGGCCTGTGATGCTCTCGTAACCCGCTATCACCGAACCTGTACCTTTAGAAATAGCTATCTGGTCTATCCAAGGTCCTGGAATAAACGAAAGTCCTTGAACTACATTCAATCCGCGTGGGCCAGGTAAATTATCTACTAGAATCTGGGTGTATTTACCATCCAGTCCTAGCATTCTTATTTGTCTCGTACCAGTTACCGCATCGGTAAATGACGCATCGACAGAAGCGTTAGTTTCAAAGGCTTCGCTTAGATTACAGCAGGCAGCCTTAGCTAATTCCTTTCTATTTAACTTCTGAATATTGAGTGGGTTAAGTAGTGAAATAGACGTTGTAGCCCTACTGGTCGTCACCTCTGCATCCCCTATGGACACTCCAGCTTCGAGGGGGATCTCTACGTATTTTTGGCCTGTATAAACAAGGCCTACAGTCTCAAACCCTATCATACTCACCTGAAGTGTATCACCTAAGTTCATCACAGGGAGCTTGAAAAATCCGTGAATGTCGGTCATCGTGCCCAGCCTCGTTCCCTTCCAAATTACAGAAGCTCCCGGGAGAGTGATGTATTCTACATCGCCTTGATGTCCCCCCACTACATGGTCTTGACCTAAGTGAGATTCAGGAGTGAATACCTTTCCTTTAATCATGGTTTGGGCTGACACATCTGAAAAGAGGAGCAGTATCCCTAAACTTAAAATAAGAGCTATAATTTTCTTCATCATGATCTAATTTCTGTATTGACAGCATTTAGGTAATGCAAAATAAATAGAATCTAGGGCGAGAAATAGATCGGTGTCATAGCCTTCACCCGCAACAATCCTCTGTAGATTTTCTGATGTGATCTGATTAGAATAGAACTTTAATGTAAGCTTTTCCTCAAATTGGTTCCAACTAGCACTTTTCACCTCAGTCATGTCAACTGCATCTATTATTGCAAGTTCACATGTAGGACAACATCCCTTGGCGGTAAAGGTCGTCGTCTCTAATGACATACAACCTGCCGCAAAGATTCCTGCCAGAACCAGTAGTATCTTATTCGTGATCGTGATCATCGTGACCTCCAGAGCATTGAGTGGTTTCCGTTCTGTACTTGCAACAGTGGTGTAGATTTGAATAAACTTCGTCCGTTGCTTTTATCAAATCCGTGTCATGACCTACATTGGCTGCTAGACGATGCACATCAATAGTATCTGGGAATAGATTCGTCTTATACACTACATGTAGCATGTGAGTCTCGAGATCGTAGTCAGCTATAATGATGCCTTGAACATCGTAAGCTGCTTCGATTCTTGTTTCACACATTCCACAAGCCGCTCCTACTGAGAATATTAGATTAGCTTTCTTTTGGGCCATTACGTTTGTAGACATCAACAGAACTACAACTGTATATAAAAGATTTTTCATAGTACAAGTTTAGAGCTCTTTGTGCACATGACAACCATTCAGTAACAAATCTTGTGACTGTAAAACTGCTCGAAGGTTTATTTGCTAGAGAGATTAGAGCTTAAGAATTCTCTATTCATTCTAGCGATATTGGTAAGGCTAATCCCTTTAGGACACTCTACTTCACATGCTCCGGTATTCGTACAGTTTCCGAACCCCTCGAGGTCCATTTGGTTAACCATGCTTAGCACTCTTTCCTTGCTCTCGGTCTGACCTTGAGGAAGAAGCGAAAGCTGGCTAACTTTAGCTGAAACAAACAGCATCGCCGATGAGTTTTTACATGTCGCTACACAAGCACCACACCCTATACACGTAGCTGAGTCGAACGCCTCGTCAGCATCAACTTTAGCAATGGGAATTGCATTCGCGTCTTGAGTGGCTCCCGAAGTGTTTACGCTAACATACCCACCAGCTTGTATGATTCTATCGAAAGAACTTCTGTCAACAGTTAGGTCCTTAATTACCGGGAATGCCGCCGCACGCCATGGCTCCACATGAATAGTTTCTCCATCCTTGAAAGAACGCATATGTAGTTGACAGGTAGTAACGTTTCTACCAGGTCCGTGAGCTTCTCCATTGATAAACATCGAACACGTTCCACAAATACCCTCGCGACAATCGTGATCGAATGCGAAAGGATCCATCCCGTCTCGCACTAAACTATCATTGAGCACATCCATCATTTCTAGGAATGACATATCACCTGAAATATCAGACATCTGGTGAGTCTCCATTGCTCCTACTGAATCAGGGCCTTTTTGGCGCCAAACTTTAAGCGTAATATTCATGATGATTATTTATAGCTGCGCTGCTTAAGCTCAATGTTATCGTAAACGAGCGCCTCCTTGTGAAGCTTCGCTTCTGAAGGAGTGCCTGTGTATTCCCATGCTGATACGAAAGTGAAATTCTCATCGTCTCTCAGGGCTTCTCCATCTGGTGTTTGGGATTCTTCTCTGAAGTGTCCCCCACAAGATTCTGAGCGGGTCAAAGCATCTAAACACATGGCCTCTCCTAGTTCTAAGAAATCCGCTAAACGAGTAGCTTTTTCAAGTTCTGGATTGAAGTCATTTGCTGAACCCGGCACTCTTACGTTTGCATGAAATTCCTTCCTCAACTCTTGAATCTCAGAAATAGCAGACTTGAGGTCCTTTTCGTTACGAGCCATACCACACTTATCCCACATGATTAAACCTAGTCTTCTATGGAAGTCATCAACAGGTGTATCACCACCGTTATTCATCAGTGCTGAAATCTCGTCTGAGATCTGCTTCTCCGCTTGCTCAAATTCTGGACTATCCGTTGAAATCTGACCTGTTCTAATATCATCGGCTAAATAATCGCCTATGGTGTAGGGCAGAACAAAGTACCCATCTGCTAAGCCTTGCATAAGAGCGGATGCTCCTAGACGATTCGCTCCATGATCAGAAAAATTAGCTTCTCCAGCGGCAAACAAGCCTGGCACAGTGGTCATAAGATTATAATCAACCCAAAGCCCGCCCATTGTATAGTGGACTGCTGGATATATCTTCATCGGAGTCTCATACGGATTATCATCTGTAATCTGCTTGTACATATCAAAGAGGTTCCCATACTTCGCTTTTACAACTTCTCGGCCAAGCTCTAAGATCTTCTCAACAGAAGGATTGTCAATATTCTGTGTCCTCGCAGCAGTCTTTCCATATCGTTCAAATGCGCTAGCAAAATCTAAAAATACCGCTTGACCTGTATCGTTAACCCCGAATCCAGCATCACAACGCTCCTTTGCAGCTCTGGAAGCTACATCTCTAGGCACGAGGTTTCCAAAAGCTGGATAGCGACGCTCTAAATAGTAGTCGCGCTCGTCTTCCTTTAAATCAACAGGGCGCTTCGTTCCTTTTCTAATCGCTTCAACATTTTCAACAGACTTAGGAACCCAAATCCTCCCATCATTTCTAAGTGACTCCGACATCAGAGTTAGCTTAGATTGATAGTGTCCACTTACGGGGATGCAAGTCGGGTGTATTTGAGTGAAGCATGGGTTAGCGAAAAAAGCTCCTTTCTTGTGGGCTCTCCAAGCTGCAGAAGCATTAGATCCCATAGCATTAGTGCTCAAGAAGAACGTGTTTCCATATCCTCCCGTGCAAAGAACCACAGCATGAGCGCTATGCCTTTCTAGTTCGCCAGTAATCAAATTACGAGCGATTATACCTCTAGCCTTTCCATCCACCATCACCACTTCCATCATCTCATGACGATTCAGCATCTCAACTTTACCTTTCGCTATCTGGCGTGATAGGGCTGAATACGCACCTAAAAGTAGCTGTTGACCTGTTTGGCCTTTAGCATAAAACGTTCTAGATACTTGCACACCACCGAAAGATCGGTTGTCGAGAAGACCACCATATTCGCGAGCGAACGGTACGCCTTGAGCGACACATTGGTCGATAATACTTCCACTTACTTCCGCCAAGCGATGAACGTTAGCTTCACGCGATCTGTAATCGCCTCCTTTTACGGTGTCATAGAAAAGACGGAAAACGGAGTCTCCGTCGTTTTGGTAGTTTTTTGCTGCGTTAATTCCACCTTGAGCGGCAATTGAGTGAGCTCGACGAGGTGAGTCTTGAAAGCAGAAAGACTTTACGTTGTATCCCATCTCGCCTAAAGATGCAGCAGCAGAAGCTCCCGCTAAGCCAGTCCCGACAATGATAATGTCGATGTGTCTTTTATTCGCTGGGTTTACAAGTCTGATATTATCCTTATGCTTACTCCACTTTTCTGCTAGCGGGCCTTCCGGAATACGTGAATCTAACATGTTCTAATTAGGCTAATTGAGTGTAATAGAGATAAACCGGTATAGCTGCGAAAGCAGCAGGCACTAGGATACTAAAGGCTGCACCGAATTTTTTAACCAGTGGAGTATACTTAGGGTGATTCACTCCCAAAGACTGAAAAGCGCTCTGGAAACCATGCCATAGATGTAGTCCCATTGAGACCATAGCAACTACGTAAAGTATCGTACAGACTAATGCATACTGATTTTCGGGCGAGAAGAATGTCATTACCACGTGATGAAGATCCTTTACTCCTCCATCTACTGGAATAGGCAATTCAAAGTGCATAACATACCAGAAATTGGACATGTGAGTTACTAGGAATACTAGTAAAATAGTCCCGAGAAGAGCCATATTTCTTGAGCTCCAGCTAGAATTAGCCGATCCCTTTTCTACAACATATTTTACCGGTCTGGCTTTGCGGTTTTGTATTGTCAAGTAGAATCCATCCAACATGTGGAAGATGATTCCTGCATACGTTAGATATGACAGTATTTTTATGGCCGGGTTAGAGGTCATAAACTTTGCGTACTCATTAAACGTTACCACACCCTCTTCTCCAGGAATAAATAGTTGAAGGTTCCCAACTAAATGTCCTACTAGAAAGAGACAAAGGAAAAGGCCTGTTAGGGCCATCACGTACTTCTTAGAAAGTGAAGATTTAAGTAATCCGTTATTGCTCATGGTCATAATATATGCTCATCTGTAAAGGTAGTATCTCACCTACGGGTTACCAATGATAATAGCCATGAAAAAAAAGGGCTCCCGAAAGTCGCTTTGTAGAACATGCGTAAGCTAGAACAAAACGAGCACAGAAGCCCTCCCGGTCAACTAGGCGTAAACCCTACTCAGTTGGTTTCTTATCCAACATAAGCATCTCCTTCATAACTATCTCAGTGGTATACCTAGTGACACCTTCCTTATCATCGAAACTTCGATAATTAATGCGACCCTCCATTGCGACTTCAGACCCCTTCTTAAGGTACTGACCGGAAATCTCGGCTAGACCACCCCAAACCACAATATCGTGCCAAAGTGTTCGTTCCGTATTTTCACCATCAGCCCCCTTAAAAGACTCGTTCGTAGCCATAGGAAAACTAACCTTAACCTTCCCGTCATCAAAAACATAGGACTCAGGGTCCTTCCCTAGTCTGCCAATTAATTGGACTTTATTGCGTAATGCATTCATGATATATAAATTTTAAATTCTGCTACAAACTTCCGGACATTAATGCATCACTGTACAAGGAGTTTATAGGCGAGGGTGCTGAGTTTATAGGCGCTTCATGTACCTTCGCATTCTGTACATTTAATGCCTCATGACAAATAAATCCGTCCGCGTAAGATTCGCCCCTAGCCCTACTGGCCCTCTTCATATGGGTGGGGTTCGCACTGCGCTCTACAACTACCTATTTGCTAAGGGGAATGGCGGAACTTTCATCCTTCGTATAGAAGACACCGACAGAACCAGATTCGTTGAGGGTGCCGAAGATTACGTTAATGAAGCACTAAAGTGGTGCGGGATAGAAATCGATGAAGGGGTGGTTGAAGGAGGAGGGTCGGGTCCATATAAACAAAGCCTTAGAGCGGAATTATACAATGAGGCAATAGAGACTTTGTTGCAAAAGGGGCATGCATATCGCGCGTTTGACACGCCTGAGGAATTAGATGCGATGAGGAAGGCGGAGGAGGCGGATAAGCAGGTTTTTCAGTACGATGCGAGCACTAGAGGTAGGTGTAAAAATGAGTTGTCTTTGAGTAAAGATGAGGTCGAATCCCTACTAGACTCAAGCACGCCTTATGTAATACGATTCCGAACTCCAGACACTGCTGAGGACGTGGTTTTTGAAGATGAAGTGCGCGGTAGAGTTAGCATTTCCAGTGTTGTAGTTGACGATAAGGTTCTGAAGAAGACTGACGGTTTGCCAACCTACCATTTAGCTAATGTGGTTGACGATAATGCAATGCAAATTAGCCACGTTATTAGAGGTGAAGAGTGGTTGCCAAGTGCGCCCCTACATGTGTTGCTGTACAGGGCTTTCGGTTGGAGTGTGCCGAAATTTGCTCATCTGCCATTGATACTTAAGCCTGAAGGAAATGGGAAGTTGAGTAAGCGAGATGGCGATGCTGGTGGGTTTCCAGTTTTTCCATTAACGTGGACTGACCCTAAGACGGGGGTAACGTCTTCGGGTTATAGAGAGCAGGGGTATTCGCCCGAAGCGTTTTTGAATATGATACTTATGTTAGGATGGAACCCTGGAGATGAGAGAGAGAAGATGGGTCTTAAAGAAGCCGCAGAGGCGTTTTCGCTCGACAGAATAGTTAAGTCGGGGGCTAGATTCAGTCCGGATAAGGCGAAATGGTTTAATGAAATCTATTTGCGCGAAACACCGGTGGAGGAGTTAGCTGTAAAATTAATTAAGTTGACAAGTGAGAAAGGGATAGAGTTGAGTGAGATAGACGCAAAAAGCCTGGTGAAAATGATGATAGAGCGCGTGAGCTTTCTTCATGAAATACTAGATTCGAAATGGCTGTTCGCAATTCCAAGTAAAGACGACTTTAATGCGAAGATGATTCACAAAAAGTGGAAGCCAGAAACTGCTTCATACATGGAAGAGTTAGGGGAAATGCTTGAGGGTATAGAATCATTTGTCGCTGATGATATCGAAGGGGAGTTTAAGGCGTTTTTAGAGGAGAAGGAGCTGGGATTTGGGCAGGTGTTGCTCCCGTTCAGGCTAGCTTTAACTGGAACAGGAGGAGGTCCGTCTATGTTCGAATTTGCTGAGTACTTAGGTAAGGAGGCAACACTGTCAAGGCTTAAAGCTGGGGTTTGTGTAGCTCTTGAAATGAAAGAAGAAACCGCAGAATAAGTTATGGGAAGAATTGAAGTAAACGGCCTGAGGTTCTACTCACACCATGGGTGCATGGAGCAAGAAACAAAAATCGGTGGAAACTATATGGTGGACGTCGTTTTAGCAACGGATCTGCAGAAAAGTGGTGAGTCTGATGACTTAAACGACACTATTGATTACTGTGCCGTACATAACATCGTTGCCCGAGAGATGGCTGTTCCATCAAAGCTTATCGAACATGTGGGGAGAAGAATCGTAAAAGCGATGAAGGCTGAGCTGGAGGGAGCCGTTAATGTGGAAGTAAAGGTCACGAAGTTTTCGCCACCAATAGAGGGGGATTGTGAGTCTGTCGCAATAATCATAAAGGGTTAAGGAAAATTTAACCTCAGAGTTATAACATCATTTCTGGAACGTGGGCGGGGACTACTAGGTCGCCAGCTGTCGCGGCAACGATGTCGTCAACGGATACGCCTGGCGCTCGCTCTACGAGGTGGAAGGATCCGTCTCGGATGTCGAGTACGGCAAGGTTCGTTACTACACGTTTAACGCAGGCAACTCCTGTGAGCGGTAGTGAACACGTGGGTAGGAGCTTGGAGGCACCGGCACGGTTCGTGTGCATCATCGCCACGACTATGTTGTCGGCTGAGGCTACAAGGTCCATCGCGCCGCCCATTCCCTTTACCATTTTCCCCGGGATTTTCCAGTTGGCGATGTCTCCCGTGGAGGAAACTTCCATTGCGCCCAGGACTGTGAGCTGCACATGGCGCCCGCGGATCATGGCGAAGGATGTTGCGGAATCGAAAAAAGAGGCGCCGGGGAGGGCCGTTATGGTTTGTTTGCCGGCATTGATGAGGTCGGCATCTTCCTGACCATCAATGGGAAAGGGCCCCATGCCGAGTATGCCGTTTTCAGACTGGAATTCAACATTAAGTCCTTCAGGTATGTGGTTTGCTACAAGGGTGGGGATTCCGATACCAAGGTTAACATACCAGCGATCTTTGACTTCTTGTGCTATGCGTATAGCTATGCCGTTCTTATCTAACATTGCGTACTGTCCTTTGTTCGATTCGTTTTTCGTAGGTTGATCCTTGGAATATTCTCTGAACAAAAATACCAGGAGTGTGGATGGTGTTAGGATCGAGGGTGCCTAAAGGAACTAGTTCTTCAACTTCTGCAACCGTAATTTTTCCAGCCATAGCCATCATGGGATTGAAGTTTCGTGAGGTGGCCTTGAATACAAGGTTGCCAGCAGAATCGCCTCTCCAGGCTTTAACGAAGGCAAAGTCAGAAGTTAGGGCTGATTCTAAGATGTGTGATTTCCCATCAAATAGGCGAACTTCTTTACCTTCGGCCACTTCTGTACCGTAACCTGCCGGAGTATAAAAAGCTGGGATACCAGCACCTCCTGCACGGCATCTTTCCGCTAATGAACCCTGAGGTATGAGATCTACTTCTAGTTCACCCGATAGCATTTGACGCTCGAACTCTTCGTTTTCACCTACGTAGGAAGAAATCATTTTTCTGATTTGGTGCGCTTGAAGAAGTCTACCCAGCCCGAAGTTGTCTACCCCAGCATTGTTAGATATGCACGTGAGGTCTGTAATGCCTAAGCGCACTAACTCCTCAATACAATTCTCAGGAATACCGCAAAGCCCGAAGCCGCCTAACATCAATGTCATGCTATCGCTAACACCAGCACAGGCTTCTGTAACTCCGCTTACTAATTTTGAAATTGCCATTTTCTATTGAAGATTAAACGTTGATGGAGATATGATATTAATCGAGGCAAAGATATTAATCAAATAAATCGGAATCGTCGAAACCGTCTGAATCAAAAATATGTCCATCTAATGAAGCAGATTGTTTACAGTTTAAGGTGTCAGACCCTATGGACTCAGGTATAGCGAAGTCTTTTTGAGAGAGGGCTATGTTCTCATCTGCGTATGTAGCCTTTATATAGTAGCCATAAATTGGAAGGGCTGTATTAGCTCCTTGCCCAAAGCGAGTACTCGAGAATCGTATCGTGGGATCCTGTGCTCCTACCCAAACCCCTGTAACTAGGTCTGGCGTAAGACCCACGAACCAACCATCGGTGTTGTTTTGGGTAGTGCCCGTTTTCCCAGCCATAGGAGCAGAAATACCATCATAGTCTCTAGAGGCTGAATTGTATCTCAAGCGCACTCCTGTACCCCCCCTGGTTTGAAGTTCCTCGTTCCAAGCGCCATCCACAACTCCCTTCATCATTCTTACCACCCTATACGCAGTAAGTTCGTCTAGACCTTGTCTAATTTCTGGATTAGGTTCATAGATGGTGTTCCCGAATCTATCCTCTATTCGAACAATAGTTGTGGGTTCGATATAGACGCCTGAGTTTACCAGTGAGGCATTTGCAGAAACGAGTTCTTTCAAAGAATGCTCAGAAACACCTAAAGCTATGGAGGGTAAATTGGGGATTTCGCTCTCAATACCTAGAGCGTGAGCAAGCTGTATGACGCGATCGATGCCTACTGTCTTGATGAGCTTTGCCGTAACCGTGTTCATTGAGTTTGCGAGAGCGTATTCAATGGTTACCATCTCACCGTATATGCCGCCAGAGTTTGTTGGGCACCAACGAGGAGGGTAAGACCCTTCGGGTAAATCTATACAGGTAATTTGATTAGGGAGCTCATCACATGGATGCATCCCTAAACGCAGAGCTGTAGCATAAATAAATGGCTTGAATGTCGATCCGACTTGGCGACGACTTTGTGACACATTATCGTATTGGAAATATCTGTAATCTATGCCACCTACCCAAGCTTTGATTTGGCCTGTAGATGGTTCAATAGAGATTAAACCTGCGTGAAGGATTTTCTTCCTGTGTATAATGCTGTCCATGGGAGACAGTACTGTATCAATAGGGCCTTGGTGGCTGA
The DNA here is from genome assembly GCA_963934745.1 of uncultured Flavobacteriales bacterium. GTDB lineage: Bacteria > Bacteroidota > Bacteroidia > Flavobacteriales_D > Sanyastnellaceae > UBA974. Next base: position 15,719 of record CAWVZZ010000005.1, read on the forward strand.
ACACCTTCATCGTAACTGGCTGCTTAAATGCTTCTGTAATCTCCTTAGATGTCAGCCCCATCCAAATATGACCGCAACCTCTATTGTCTGGATCGCACTCATATCCACTATCACCATTCTCAAATTGATGCGCTATTATGTAGTTTTTAGGTAGGTTGCAGAGGGGGCAAAGGGTTCCATTTGCTTTTTTATATCTGTCCGATTCTCGAACAGCCATGTCCATAATAGACTTCTTCGCGGAGGGGGCTATTCTATTAAAAAAAGGGAATGATGCACTAGAGCGCTTTTTCAAATCTTTTTCAAAAACGGCCTGCAGTTCTTCGCCTAGATGTCTTGAAATTGCCTCTTCAGCATATGCTTGTAAACGGCTGTCAAGAGTGGTATGAACCTGAAGTCCGTCGCGATAGATATCGTATTGAGAGCCATCAGCTTTACTTAGAACATAAGATCCATCAGAATTCTTTTCGTTGAAAATAGTTTTGAGTTCTGCTCTCAGGTGTTCCCTGAAATAAGGTGCTGAACCCTCGGTATGGCTAACACGTTGATAACTGAGTGAAATAGGTAAAGCTTGCAATGAGTCGGTAACTTCTGTGGTGAGTAAGCCGTACTTCTCCATTTGGCCTAACACCACATTTCTACGACTGGTAACAAGCTCCTCCCTGCGCAGTGGATTGTACAGCGCACTGTTCTTTAACATCCCTACAAGCATCGCAGATTCCTCAATATTTAACTCAGATACACTTTTATTAAAATACACACTAGCAGCAGTGTGTATTCCGACCGCTTGATTTAGAAAATCATATCTATTAAAGTACAGAGTAATGATTTCACGCTTTGTATAATGGGCCTCCAAGCGAGATGCAATTATCCATTCCTTAGGTTTTTGGAGTAGGGCGCGCTCAGCAAAACCAGAGGACTCATATTCATTCGTGAATAAAAGTTTCGCTAATTGCTGAGTGATCGTAGAACCACCTCCACGCTTGCCCAAAAAGAATACAGCTCTACCAAGCCCATAAAAATCTATCCCGGAGTGGCTGAAAAATCTCACGTCTTCTGTTGAAACAAGAGCGTCAACTAGATGCTGAGGAAGATCCTCAAACTTCGCATCTGAACGGTTTACTTTGTAATAACTACCGAGCACTTTACCATCCATAGAAAAAACCCTCGTTGCTAGGTCTGTCTTAGGGTTAGCAAGGGCTTCCGTGTTAGGTAAGTCGCCAAATCTAGCGATGGCAACCAGGGTGAAAATGCCTATCAAAGGGCTTAATCCAGCCAGCCAAATAAATGCTTTAAGTATCTTTTTAGTTCTGTCGGTCATCTGTATGCAAGATGCAAACAACTTCGGCATAATTTCAAAAATTCACAACCTTTGTCATCAATCAATAGTGAATAGCTAAAGCAAAAGAATTCGTAGGTGTACATTTGCAGCCATGATTGCATTGATAAAAATCACACAGCTTCTATTAAGCTTATCCATTTTAGTAGTTCTTCACGAAATGGGGCACTATCTAGCGGCTAGATATTTTAAGACTAGAGTTGAGAAATTCTACCTCTTTATGAACCCTTGGTTCTCCCTATATAAAAAGCAAATCGGTGAGACTGAGTGGGGAATTGGATGGTTGCCACTGGGTGGATATGTAAAAATTAGCGGCATGGTGGATGAGAGCATGGATGAGGAGCAAATGAAGCTGCCGCCTAAGCCATATGAGTTCCGTTCGAAGCCAGCTTGGCAGAGATTAATCATCATGTTAGGCGGGATTATCGTGAACTTGATTGTGGGGTTTGTAATCTACAGCATGGTGTTATTCACTTGGGGTGAGACCGTTATTCCTAACGAACTTGCTCTAGATATAGATCCGAAGCTCGAAGTGTTTGGTTTTCAAAATGGAGACCAAATAATAAAATACAACGGGGAAGAAATCGCTACGTTCGAGGGCATTCGCAAGGGGGCCTTTTTTAATATTGTTAATGATGCAACAGTGATCAGAGATGGTGTAGAGATTACACTCCCGCCTTTCGAACAGGATCTCGGGAAATTCCTTATCAATGAGGGTGTAAGAACACCCTTCAGACCTAGGGTTCCTGCTATAATCAACAACGTAGTTGAAGGATCCAGAGCGGAGGCTGCCGGGCTTCAAGAAGGTGATGTTTTCCTAGCTATAGGTGATGTTAAAACCACCTCGCAATTCGTGATTATAACTACTCTCGAAAACCAGCCTAGCTCACCCATTCTTCTACAGATAGAGCGGAATGGCCGCGTGTTAGATGTACCCGCAATGACAGACACATCAGGACATTTGGGCTTCGTATTCGTAGGTTATGAGAATTACACAAAACACATAGATTACACCTTAGGAGAATCAATTGTAAGTGGGTTCAGTCTAGCCTCAAACACTATACGAGAGTACGCCCTTTCGATGAGACTTGTCTTCACTTCCGAAGGGTCCAAGCAGGTGGGCTCACTCCTAACTTTTGCAAGTGTCTTCGACGGAGGATGGGATTGGCATAAATTCTGGAAAATGACTGCATTCTTCTCTCTCATTCTAGCATTCATGAACCTCCTACCCATTCCAGCATTGGATGGTGGACACGTAGTCTTTTTACTTTATGAAATGATCGTGGGTAAGCCCGCTCCAGATAAAATCTTGGAAATCGCTCAGGTAATAGGCATGCTTCTCCTTCTAGGACTTATGGTTTTTGCGTTAGGGAATGATTTCGTCAGGCTTTTTAATGGCGAGCTGAGTTTAGGATAGGAACAACACTATGATAATCAGCACGTTAAAAATTTGGCGACACTGTCACCACTTTTCTATCTTGTGGGTATGCTAAACACCCTTTTAAGCTCCATCTCATTTTCTTTTGGGTTAGACGATATAGACACATACAGCATTGTAATAGGCGGAAGTGTAATTATCATACTTTCTTATTTCGCAAATGTTCTAGCTAAGCGCACTAATATTCCATCAGTTCTCGTCCTTATAGCTATGGGAATTGGAATCCGTCAGGGTCTCACTGCGATGGATGTTATCGCTATTCCTTTTCAAGACCAAATACTAGAACTTCTCGGCACAGTAGGTTTAATATTTATCCTTCTCGAAGCTGCATTAGATCTAGAACTTTCAAAGAAAAAGCTACCGCTGATCTTGAAAAGCGCTTCCCTTGCGCTACTAGCGTTAGGAATAAGTTCTATTGCTATTGCTGCCTTCTTCACATATGTACTCGCGATGGACTCTATGACCGCGATAGTTTATGCCATTCCCCTATCAATTATGAGTAGCGCTATTATCATCCCTTCTGTAGGTGGGCTCTCTAGAGAAAGGAAAGAATTTATGGTATATGAGAGTACGTTTTCCGATATCTGGGGCATTATGGCCTTTTACATCTTACTTGAAAATCACGACGCGACGAGCGGTACAGAGGTCGTGTTGGCAATAGGAAAGAACATCGGTGGGTCATTTATAATCTCTATCGTCGTTAGCTATCTTCTGGTTTACGTGCTACAGAAAATCAAGAGCTCCGTTAAACTATTTCTATCTATCGCCGTTTTACTTCTCATATATTCAGTCCAAAAACTACTCCACCTCAGCCCACTAATCCTCATCCTAATATTCGGCCTCATGCTGAATAACTACAAGATATTTTTTCCAAGAATATTTCAGAATCAGGATGGAGAAAGCTGGCTAGGTAGTTTACTTAACGAAGCTAAAATGTCATCTCTCAGGCATGACTTCCACGTTCTGACTTTAGAAAGTGCTTTCGTTATTCGGACCTTTTTCTTTGTGATGTTCGGAGCCACTGTAGCTTTAGCGTCACTCGCTAACTGGGAGGTGGTCTTCTACGGGCTCGTCATTTCTGTCATTCTTTACATCGTAAGGTTCATTCTTCTCTATCTGTTTAGGCGGAAAGATCCCACTTCTTTACTGTATATCGCTCCCCGTGGACTCATCACAATTCTATTATTCTTCCACATAGTTCACTTAAGTTCAGACCCGGATCACCCTCAGTTCGTGAGCGAAGCTTTCGATCCTGCAATCCTACTTGTAGTAATTCTGGTGACTAGCATTGTAATGACCATCTCCCTAATTCAGCAGGGATCTGGACTTAAGGAAATTAAAATTCACGAAGGACATCCACTTTTGTCTGAGGAAGATGAAAGCAATGACAAGAAAGTCGGAGAGGACGAAATTGATAGCACAACAGGCGCCGACGTAGTTGACATCGTTGATGACGGCGAAGGCGAAATTGAAGACGTAGCAAGCAAGGAAGTCGGCGACGAAGACGTTGCTCGCAAGGGCGAAGCGGACAGCGGCGACGAAGACGAAGACGACGAAGACGACGACGACGACGACGAAGACGAAGACGACGAAGACGAAGTTGAGGGTCAAAAATCCTAGGAGGGTTAACCCTGGATTGACGGCGGAAGCTGGGTGGACGTGAACCCTGGATTGATGGCGGAAATCCTTATTTCAGGATATACCTATCGCCGGGCACTCGCCTTACCCACCCTAGAATTTCTAGTACGAATAACCTCGTTCGGATAATCCGTACGCTCACTCGAAGAGTCTGGGCTAGCCGGGCTGGTGTTTCTACAGAATTGCGGGTAATCTCCGAGTATATGGACTTACATGGCTCGGGGATTTGTGGGGAGGACTCTGGATAGTCCTTTGACGTGGGGTCGCCACTAATAGAATTTTTGTCATTAGCTATGGGTAATGTTACTGCATCTCGCAGACTAGAATTATGAGCATAAAGTCGTTTTGCCCAAATCTTCATGTTGTGGATTTTCTGAGCTTCGGTGGAGAGGATAAGTTCGATATTCCCGGCCCAAAGTGTTGAGTGTGTGTCGGCCTTAGGTGGAGAGACGGCATATGTGTCACGATTATAGTTAAGGGCTAGGCGAGCAGAAATCATAGAGCCGCCCTTAATGGGGCTTTGGACTAGTACAGTAGCGGTAGAAACCCCAACGAGGATGCGGTTGCGGGAGGCGAACATCCAGGGAAGGACTTCTGTGCGTGGCGGGTGCTCGCTTATTAACGCCCCTCCGTTATCCAGCAACCGCTGAGCAAGCTTCGTGTGTGTTCGGGGGTGGATGCGATCTAAGCCGTGAGCTAGCACAGCGACTGTGGGCGATTTATGTGAAATGCTTGCTCGATGGGCGGCGGCGTCAATACCCAGTGCAAGGCCAGAGATTAGTGGACAGTGGAGGAGGGCGATCTGTTCCGCGACTTTACTTGCAAGCGCCGCCCCAGCCTCGGTGCATTTCCGCGTTCCGACAACGGCAATGGCACGGTCGAGGTTTTTCGGGAGGGTGCCCTTTACGTAAATGATGGGAGGGTGGTCGGGGATTTCTGCTAGAAGGGGTGGATAGTCTGGGCAGTCAGAAGAAAGAATAAAGGCCCCGAGGGATGAAATTTCTGATTGAATTTCGAGGGCGCGGGTTTCTAGATCTGCATTCTCTTGAAGGGAACAGAAGCGCCTAAGTATGCCCTTTGGAGATCCGAATCTGTTAATGAGTTTTGCTAATTTAATGGGGCCTAAGTTGGGTAACAATGAGACTTTAAGCCAGTCTAATACATGTGGTTTCATGCCGCGAACATCAGAATTAAAATGATGCGTTAGGGGCTATAGTTTATATGTGTTGGAGGAGAATTTATTAACGTTAATATAGTTTTGAGGGGGATTTGAAGAATTTTGTCTTTTCTTAGTGTATGCCTAAAATCAAATTTTCTATTCTTCGCAAAAAAAATAGTTTTTTTAGCGTCGGATTATTAGCGTGTTTCTTAGTCTGTAGTAGTAATGTTTTCTCCCAAACAAGTTTAACTGGAAAGGTTAGTGACGGGGACGGGGAGGCTATTATCGGTGCCTACGTTTCTAACGGTCAGAATACGGTTGCAACGGATTTGGACGGATTGTACACTCTCATTTTGAGCGCAGGCACTCACGAAATTGCGATCTCATTTATCGGTATGAAGACTGAGAGGAAAACCTTTAACGTGATTGTGCGTGGGGAGAAAATTGTTTGGGACATAGTCCTAAAGGGCGAAGCGCGGGCGCTAGATGTGGCCGTGGTTTCCGCGGGAAGGTTCGAGCAGAGCGTCGCTGAGGTGACGGTTTCAATGGAGATTCTACAGCCGGCACTGATTGAGAATAAAGCTACAACTTCTCTAGAATCTGCTTTAGAACAAACCCCAGGCGTAAGCATGGTCGACGGCGAACCCCAAATCCGTTCCGGAAGCGGCTTCAGCTACGGAGCTGGATCTAGGGTTATGGTCATGGTTGACGATCTCCCCGTTCTTAGTGGTGATGCAGGCAGACCTAATTGGGGATTCCTCCCACTAGAGAACCTCGAGCAAATAGAAATTATCAAGGGAGCCAGCTCTGTACTTTACGGCAGCTCGGCATTGAGTGGTGTAATAAACATCCGAACTCGTTTCCCCGACGCTCGTCCCTTAACAAGAATTTCCGTCCAACACGGAGCATATTCTACCCCACGAACATCAGAATCCGTTTACTGGGACCATACACTTCAGCAATCGAACGTAAGATTTCTGCATAGCCGTAGAATGGGAGGCTGGGACATAGTCATAGGCGGAAACATCCTAGGAGATGATGGCTATAAGGGCCCTACGTTTTCTAGAGATTCGATAACGGGCATCCCGTTTGACACCCTCTCGGCCGGATACAACCCTAACACTGTAGATCATTTCGAGGCGAATAAGCAAGCAAGAATCAACGTAAATATCCGAAGACGTAAAAGCACCATCCCCGGCCTCACTTATGGCCTGAGTACTAACTGGCAAAAAGGAGAATCCCTCACAGCTCTATTATGGGAGAACGGAGTTCAAGGTATTTACAGTGCGTTTGCAGGTTCAGCTACCAGAACTAATCAACTCATAGGAACAGTCGATCCTTTCGTGGAATATCTCACCAAATCTGACATAAGAATTAGCTTTAGAAATAGATGGCAACACCTTAGAAATACTAACGACACGGGAAATGGAAATAATTCCGATGTGTTTTATTCAGAGCTTCAAACCCAAAAACTCGGCGCTTGGGGGATGGAAAAAATGGCCATGACCACGGGCATCGTGCATCAGTATACTATTGGCGAGGCTGAGCTATATACTGGAGGCAACGAAGATGGAATAAATACAGCGAGAAACATTGCAGCATATATGCAACTCGATCAACCCGTAACAGAAACACTCAATTTATCTATGGGAGCTAGATACGAGTATTTCGCGATTAATGAATATGACTCCCTTACTAGTCAGTCCGATGGAAAGCCAGTCTTTAGGGCGGGGGCTAACTACCAAATAGCTGAAGAAACATACCTAAGAGCTAGTCTGGGGCAGGGCTTCAGATTTCCCACCATAGCTGAGAAATTTATCAGAACTGGTCTCGGGGAATTACAGGTCTACCCTAACCTAGATCTTAAACCAGAGAGTTCCACTAGTATAGAAGTCGGAATTAAACAAGGCGTGAAACTAGGTCCATTTTTAGGATACCTTGATGTCGCTATATTTCAACAGAAGTACTCAGACTTTATTGAGTTTTCGTTTGGACAGTGGGGTGACTGGACTGAGCCGCTATTTGGCCTTGGCTTTAGAAGCCTTAACACAGGAGAGAGCCAAGTAAGAGGTGCAGAAGTTACCCTTATGGGTAGAGCAGTATGGGGCACGGATGATGGGCATTCACTAGATATTCTTACAGGTTATACCTATACAAATCCTATCTCTCTCACACCAGAATTTAACTACCACCCAGATAGCGCTAGTGGAAGCCCCACTACTTTTATTAGCTCGAGTTATGATCCCGCTAATAATATCTTAAAGTATCGTTCTCAAAATCTTTTCCGTTTCGATGTTCAATGGACACACCCTAAGGGGTTCATAGGAATGAGTGCTCGTTATCAGAGTACCATCCAAAATTTCGACTTGGCATTCGTTGAATTTGAAAGCCTACAACTTCTTGGGTCTTATCCAGAAGGGCACCCGTTTTACAATGAAAATCCCGATGAAAACTTCATTACTTGGGGACTTGAAGATTGGATAGAAGGTCGTTATGAGCAAGATAATGGTAAATGGAGAGTTGATCATCCGAAAGCGCCCCTGTTACTTGATGTAAGGGTAGGGTGGAATCTTGCTGACGAACATCGAGTTTCGTTAGTCGTGAGCAATCTGCTTAACAAAGAATACAGTGTAAGGCCTTTAGCAATTG
>CAWVZZ010000006.1:0-22921 GCA_963934745.1 uncultured Flavobacteriales bacterium
GTTCTCACAAACATTAATGCACTCATCACTATTGCTGTATTCCGGGTCACTGAAATCTAGTCTAGCACAATCCCTAGCGCCACAGACAATGGTCAGGAAGATGTGCCCGCTTTGCAATTCCATAACTCCATCAATGTAACAGACGATGCTGTAAGTGAGTTCGTGATACCCACAGCACAAATCTTGATTAGCTTGAGGAGTTAGGATCAAGTCCCAAGCATCTATTCCGTTGTCATTGATAGAGAGCCCTTGTATAAAGCATTCATTTCCTTCAAGTTGTATATAAGCATTGCACTCATTACTCATGTCTGGAAAAATTCCAGAGCTATTCAAAAGTCCTATCAAATCCACAATCTGAGGCCCACTATTCCAGTTTACTGAAACGGTATAATCGGGAAGATTTGATTGAGAACGAACGTCAAATGAAAGGAAAACAAATAATAATGCAGCAATTATATGCGGGTAGATTAAGGCTTGTTTCATGATGATAAGGTAGTATTTTTAGCACATGACAACAACTAATTCCTTGTGTGATTTTTCAATAGATCTTCGAAGTGACACCGTGACTAGGCCCACAAGCGAAATGCGAGCGGAGATGACTAGGGCAATTTCGGGTGATGATGTGTTTGCTGAAGACCCAGAGATCAATGCTTTACAAGAGAAGTGCGCCGAGATGTTTTCAATGGAAGCGGGGCTGTATTGTCCATCTGGCACCATGACGAATCAGATAGCAATTTCCGTTCATACATCACCTGGAGATGAGGTTATTTGTTCTTCATACTCACACATATATCATTACGAAGGTGCTGGTATAGCGAGGCTTTCAGGCGCTTCGGTGAAGCTTTTAGAAGGCGATAGAGGAATGTTTACCTCAGTTGACGTTGAAGCAGCGATTAATCCTAATGACAGTCATTACGCACGGACTTCACTTGTTTGTTTAGAGGATACTTGTAATAAAGGTGGGGGTTCGATTTGGGATATAGAAGAAATAAAAAAAGTCTCTAAAGCAGCTCGTTCGGCCGGGCTAGCAGTTCACCTAGATGGAGCTAGACTATGGAATGCAATTGTCGCAAGAGGAGTGCATCGCGATAGTGCCTCTCTAAGTTCTTATGCTTCTAATTTCGATTCCATCTCGCTCTGTCTTTCTAAAGGTCTAGGTTGTCCTGTGGGTTCAGTTCTGTTAGGGTCTAAATCTTTTATTGCTGAAGCTCACAGGGTCAGGAAGGTTTTAGGTGGCGGGATGAGACAAGCCGGAATTGTCGCGTCAGCAGGTACTTACGCGATTGAACATCATCTCGACAGGCTGGCTGAGGACCATTCTCGAGCTCTGGCTTTAGGTGAAGCCGCGTTGCAGCATCCTAGTGTAAAATCCCATGCTCCTATCGACACTAACATTGTAATTATAGAGCTTGAAGATGGTGTCGATGCGGCAGGGCAAGTGGAGGTTTGGGCTAAAAAAGGAATCAAGTGTTTCCCGTTTAGCAGAACCAGCATACGATTTGTTACACATTTAGATATCACAGACGCCGAAGTCGAGGAAGCGTGTAGGATTTTAAAAACTAACTAAGCGCTATGGACACAGATATTAAAGCAGGGGATAAGGTGAGGTTTATGGATGACGTGGGTGAGGGTGTGGTGGTGGAAGTGCTAAGTGAGGATAGGGTTAAGGTGGAAGATAAAGATGGGTTTGATAGAGAATATCATCGTAAAGAATTAGTTGTGGTGGGAGATAGGGCGAGTGAGGAAGAGGCGTATTGGAACAAGCTGCCTGCTTTGTCTGATATACTCGCTAAGGATGTTGATGAGAAGAAGCAGAAACGTATTTGTGAGAAATTAGAGGTTACATACGCGAACGCTAGAGCTACAAATCAACACAGAAGGGGAGAGCACATGGAAGTGGATCTACATTTCCATGAGTTGGTTGAGGATATGTCGGGGCTTAAGGATAGGGTATTCCTAGATGTTCAACTTAATCACTTCGAAAGAATGATGCGGATAGCTTCCGAGCAAAGGATTCGAAAGATAATCTTTATTCATGGAGTGGGTGAGGGTGTGTTGAGGAACCAAATAAGAACTAGACTTGACCTCTATTATCCTGACTGCTCTGCTAGAGATGCTAATCCCAGGGAGTACGGATCGGGAGCGACTGAGATTACTTTAGGGCATTCTGCCTTTTAATCCTGTTCTAGCTGTTCCTGCTTTTCTCTTTCGAGCTTCTCAGAATACTCTTTGGCGACTTGATTTAAGTCCCTACCAGGGATGTTAATCATCATTTTGTCTAAAGCAATCACGAAGTCGCTTCCGAAGCCCCATTCAAGAACGCGGAACTCATACGATTCGAAATTAAAACCTAATGGAAACTCTCCAGTGTTAATGATAGCTGAACTTATGAAGGGTTTATTAGCTTGGTTTCTAAACCAAAACTCCAACCCTCTCTCCAATAATTTTCTGTCGAGTTTCTGAAGGTCTGATTTATCAGTAGTCCACATTATGTAATTCTTATCCTCAAGAATATATGTAGATTCTATACATTCACGACCTAGTATTATGGTCTCCTCTGAATCTTTATTTATGGTGTATTCTATGTCCGGTATCGTGTGGTTAGTGAAGCCCATTGCTTCCATGACTTGGTCAGTAAGCTGATTCCCCTTACTGCTAGAAGGGATGATAGTAAGTACAGGCGAAGACGAGCTTTTCTTGAAGAAAAATGAATTTGCGCGAGTAACGTCGTCTGTCCATGCGAATGCGGAGTCTTTTTCGGAGAAAAGTATTCTGCCCGATCTGCTTCGTCCATTCTCTGTGACAGTGTATTGCATCCAAAGTTCAAGACGCAGATCACCTTCACCTAATGGGGTTCTGGTGAGATTCGCAATCTCCTCCGTTAGGTTAGGTATCCTCTTTCTAGTTTTTGTTTGCGAGCTGTCCGCAGATGATTGCGAAAACCCTTGAGTAGTAGATAAAAAAGAAAGAAAAACTATAAACGTTAGTCGCATGATTTATTTTCTTTTTCTATTATTAGGGTTGTCTAGTTTGGGCCTAGGGTCGTTGTAAGGTTTTACCTCTCCTCCTTCGTTTTCGTTTTTCAGCTCGACCAAGTAGTGTGCTTTCCAGAGATTACCTTCCCAAATATATGCGTCGTACGCAAGGGTAGGACCGTAGAATTCTGTTTGGCCTTCAAGCGATGGGTCCCTGGGTTCGAGATGGTCGAATACTATTCTTTGCCCATTGTTGTCAAAAGCTAGTGTTACCTGCAGGATGTCTGAAAACTCAAGTACATGACGTTTTTTCAATCCGCTCTCACTCTCTAAAAAAGGAACCCCGATTCGCAGTATCCCATTAGAGACAATGAGTGTTTCTATAACTTTTCTAGTCACTTTCCCATCGGCTCCGTCCCAGCCGAGAAGAGTGTAAACAGGTGTATACTCATCATGTGTGATTACCATATCGTAGTATATACAACCTGTCCAGTCATCACTTCTGTAGCTTCTACTTTCGTCATTGATGCTTTCGCTATGGTCCTGAATCAATTCAGTCCAAACCAACTCTCCCTCATCCTTAAAGATCACAAACCCAGAATAAACCTGTTCTCTAGCTAAAGTCTCGTAATTCCAAGTTATAACGACAACTGTTTCCCCACCCTCACCAGCTGTAGCTTTCCCGAAGGGCCATGTTGCTGTGAATTGAGTGACTTCATCTTGATGGATAAACCCGTCAATTATTGACCGCATTTCAATCCTTAATTCTTCATTCGCCTCAACTCTCTCTATATCGGTTTGAGCGCTCCTTAGAGATTGTATCTGAGTGGTTTGGGCTATAGAGGTAAGAGTAAGAAGGAGAAATATCGTAGAGTGGAAAATCTTCATGTTACACAAACGTTTTTAAGCCACAGGATATTACAGGTGTAAGAAGGCCTTCTTAGCTAGCAGAGTTTCCTCGCTTTCAACATTGTCTTCATCGTCTACACAACAATCAACCGGGCATACAGCAGCACATTGTGGTTCATCGTGAAAGCCGACACATTCTGTACATTTCTCAGGTGAGATAAAATAAAGATCGGGGCTGATAGCCTCATTTTCCTTGTCGGCATCTATTTCTCCGGCTGTAGGGTGCACACCTTTCCCTGTAAACCCTGTTCCATCAGAAAACTTCCACTTAGCAGCTCCCTCGTAGATAGCTGTGTTCGGACATTCTGGTTCGCAAGCTCCGCAGTTGATACAGTCGTCAGTAATAATGATTGCCATACTTTTGTCATTCTATTTTAGACACAACAAAGATACATTGAAGAATCCACAACATATACTAGTAGAACTAGGAATTTGGTTTAGAACAACTGCTACGAACGATATAGCACTTATAAAGTCCGCAGAAGCCCACAATGGCTGGTTTACAGAAGAGTCTGTCACTACTTCATTAATGGCCCATGGAAATGCATTGAGTGAGGAGGGTGTGTCTAGTTGGTTAGAACGATATGGTATTAATGAATTTCAGTTTTCCGATAAGAAACTGGGATTAGTATTAGCGGGAAACCTTCCATTAGTGGGATGGCACGATATGTTATGTGGGCTTGTAGCTGGATGCAAGGTGGTGGTAAAGGCCAGCAGGGATGACGCCATACTTCCTAAAGCAGTAGTAAACGAGCTTGAGAGACTATCACCAGAATTGCGTGGCCGCATTGAATTCGTTGAAGGCAAACTCGGCGAGGTGGATGCGGTAATAGCTACAGGAAGTACTAATTCCACGAGATATTTCGAATCATACTTCGGCCACCTTCCTCATATTTTCCGTTCCCAACGGACAGGCGTTGCCATACTAGATGGACACGAAACGGACAAAGAACTCGCAGCTTTAGGAGATGACATCTTCACTCATTTTGGGTTGGGTTGCAGAAGCACGACAAAGATCTTTATCCCGAGGGATTTCGATTTGGATAGATGCTTTGCAGCTTGGGTGGTGTGGAATGAGTTGGGAAACAACAATAAGTTCGCAAACAACTATGATTATCACAAAGCTATTTGGCTGTTAAATGGAGATGATCTTTTAGAGAATGGCTTTTTACTTGTAAAAGAAGATGAAGCATGGGTAAGCCCCGTAGGCTCTTTGTACACTGAGAGGTACGACTCACAGGATAAGGTTATAGAAAAAGTGATGGGGTATTCAGATGGCCTTCAGTTAGTGTCTACTAGGGAAGGGGCTTCTTCTATTCAAGCCGCTATTCAAGCCTCAGACGAAGAGGTGGCAGTAGGGTATTTCGGTAAGGCTCAATGCCCCACTCTTAGCGATTATGCCGATGGCATCGATACTATCGAGTTTTTGATGTCTCTCAAGTAGTATATTCGCATTATGCAAGCAAAAACCAGTCGTGTTTCTATTGGAGTTTTAAGCCTCCTTATCGTTCCGATTTTCACTTTCACTAGATGCTCTACTGATGTTGATCTAACGGCTGAATACAAGTCGATTCCTATCGTGTTCGGGCTTCTAGATGCTGCAGTAGATACTCAGTGGGTAAGCATTAATAGGACTTGGTTAGGTGAGGGAGACCAAACAGTAGCCGCAATGGTCGCAGATTCATCTGAATATGCTCCTGGTAGAATACAGGCGCAAATTGTTGAGGTAATAGGCGGTATGGACGCAAGGATTTTCGAGCTTCATGATACTCTACTACAGACTAAAGATGAAAACGGGATTTTCTTTGCTCCCGAACATATTGCATATTTTGCGAGAACTACAAATAGCAACGGCACAATGCTAGATCCAGATGCGGATTATAGATTCGAGCTAGTTATAGATGATACAACTGAAGTAGAAGCGATAACTAACTTGATAGGCGTAACGGTAGGTAATATTACGCAGCCACCAATTGGAGTTGATAATATTAAACTCGGTTTTGCCAGTGTCGGAAACACTAACGTTACTTATCCCAACTACACTTTCAGGTGGTCATCTACTGAAGGAGCAGCTCGTTATCAAGCAGCACTAGTAGTGCACTATGTAGAACATTACTGGGCTGATGACTACCAAACAATTCTCGATAGTTCTAAAACCAAGTCATTAGAAATTCCTATCGGTTCTGTTGATCCTAGCGACGATGATGGCGGGCAGATCCTGAGTAAGGTGTTTTCTGGGTACTCATTTTTCTCACATCTAGGGTCGAGGTTGGAGAAGAATGTTAGGATAACACGTGAGCTTGGGGTTTGGGATGAAGTGAGCCAGGTTTCGCGAGCCTTTGATTTCTTATTGATAGTGGCTAACGAAGAGCTAGCTATATATCTCGATATAAACGCCCCTATTACGAACATCATACTAGAGCGACCTGAATACACTAACATTATTGGCGGACTCGGTCTGTGGGCCTCTAGGACTACTCAGGGAGTATATGGCCTCGGTTACACAACCGACACGATAGAGCATTTGCAAGAAGGGGACGATACAGCGGAATTAAATTTCTGTACTCCTACACCTTGGTCAGATTATGCATGTCCATGATTTGAGTTTAGAGAATAAGCTCAACGAAAATTAAAGCATTAAAAAAGCCAGCTATGGGAATTCCACAGCTGGCTTTTCTAGTTCGTTGTCTGCCTAACATGTCTAGCTAGCTATTCTACCCCTTACTTGACGATACAAATAGTAGGTACAGACATAAGTCCAGTTTCAAGACTAGTAGTGCTCACGAAGTAAGCTCCAGCTGTCCAGCCTTGAGTGCTGATGGTTTTACTCGTTCCCTCTGCAACGATTTTACCGGCAGCATCTCTTACCATCCATTTCGTGTCAAGATCTGCGATAGTTAGATCACTTCCGTTAACAACAGGGTTAGGGTAGATATGGAATGAGGATTGTTCAACATTCGCAATGCCATCTATCTCCCCTGAAGGAGCGTCGCCTTGGTATCTAACTTGAAATGCTGTTCCGAAAACTGCACTCACTTCAAGATATGGTACACCGCCATCACCTAGCCATTGGTACAGAGTAAGCTCGTATTCAAAGGGAAATCCTTCTCCGCCTTCTTGAGTGAATACGTCTGACTTAGAGATTGTCGTAGTCACTCTCAGTACTTCGTGTTCAGCTCCATTAGGTAGTTTTAAAGTCCCCCAGCCATCTACTGAACCTTCTCTAGCCCCTTCTGTGCTATAGCTAAATACAGAAGGCACATCTAAAGCATATGCTGAAGTTGAAGAGATTACATCACCGTAGTTCAATGGAAGTGGATGCATCTCATCTATGTCTGAATATTCGATAGGGAGATCTACTCCTTGTAGGTTTATTGAGAAACCGGCAATGTTGTAGCTACCGTCTGATGTTTGGAAGTAATTGTACAGATCACCCATTTCTAATGGTAACTCAAGACCTGAGGCACTAAGGTCTGGGAATTCACCTAACCCGAACATAGAACACGAATAATCACCGTTAGTCCACTCATTGTTAAATGTTAACTGTGCTAATGCAGGAGCCTCAGCGATGTCACTGTATGGGATCTCAATTTCTAAATTTGAATCTAATTCACTATAATCCCAAACCATTCCTTCGCCTGTAGCAGCGTAATCTGCCGTAGGGTCAGGTGTGGATTCTTGTAACACGTAAGTAGTGCCAGGAGCTGGCATGTCGTCTTCAGTAACAGTGACCTGTGCTGAAGCGGCTGTTGTGATTACTATGCAAAAGCTGAATAGGCTTGCTGATAAGTAAAAATTCTTCATGTGTGTTTGTTTTGATTACGATGGAAGGTAGCAATTTACTCAATAATCAATCTTCCCTTTTAAAGAAGTCTCGAATTTTATCGAAATCTTTGTGGAAAATGATTCCTACTCCTTGTACGCTTTCGCCTTCTAACCCTGGAATTGAGGCTCTTTGAGTAGAGTAGCCAGTGAGTTGTATGTTTCCGTTGTCTGTGATGTCGTACTTAAGTCTGATATCTTGTAATTGTATTTCGTCCATAGTTCCTGTGTAAAGATTCGTGGTTCCCACTTCACCCTCTATGTGTAATCTGTCATTTAATAATTCTGTTGATAGGGCTACGGCCAAAGCAGCCTCGTCACCGTAATCATTAGCTGCGTCGTAATCGATTCCTATACTCACATCATCACTAAGTCCAGAAAGCCAATTTCCAAGTTGTGCAGATATAAGCTCTGTACTGTTTTCCTGTATCCCTGTGCCTCCAATAGCCGCGCTCTGCCATGCTGCAGGGAGAAATTGTTGAAGGACTAATAGAGATATTGCCTGCCTGTTTCTCTCCTCTTCGTTAGCTATAAGCGAGGCTAGAGCAGCCTTCGTTCTAGCGTCGGCTTCTGGAACCTGTATATCGAAGGTGATACCAGGCCTCATCAGTTCGCCTTTCAAAGCAAGTATTAACTCTACCTTCTGTTTACTACTTCCTAGAGCTTCGGGTACTATAGGTCTGATTGAAGTTCTGGTAGCATAGTATGTTTCAAGATTGATCTCAGCTTTATATGGATCACCGAACCAGCTAATCATTCCGCCTGGTTTTGCTGTGAATTTCTTGCTGATAAAGTTGCCCAGCGTAAATAAATATGACCCCTCCACGACCTCAAGGGCGCCGAACATTTCTAGCCTCTCGAAATCGTCTAAGCCGATATGAATGTGGCCTAAACAACTACCTATAATTTCATCTCCAAGGGTTTCGTCGAAAATAATCCTAGCCTTTGACACTGGAGTTACATCGATATTTAAATTCAACTCGACGACGGTTTTATTTCTACCTTCTATTTTCTCAGCAATTATCTCCTCTTCGTCGTTATGTATGTGAATAAAGGAAGACCAATTCGCATTAGCGGACACATCCATGGGTAACACGAACTCAGTACCCTCAGTGGTAGTCAGGTTAGCTTCAATGACTATTCTCCTATCATATCCGAAGACATTAACGTCTCCTGTGGCAAACCCAGAGCCATAGAATAAGGCTTCAGTAGAAGGAGGGATGTTCATTACCTCCATAGGCACATCATCCATTATTAAAGATACATCGACGTTCCATTCAGAAAACCCATTATGAAAAGCCGTCCCCACCAGAAACCCCATCCCGCCTTTTCCGTCTCCCACTTCTAATCCGTTCAGTTCTATAGCGTCAGGTGTAACGTAAAAATTTCCGACCACATCATAATTAGTCCCCAAATACGGCACCTTAACTGTAGCGTTGTTCAATCTGCCGTCACCCTCAATAGTTGGGAGTAGGGGGTCGCCTCTGAAAGTAAAATCACCAGATAGAGTACCGCCAAGCTGAGCTGTGTTTGCTTGTAAAAAAGGATTAATATAGTCTAAAGGCACGCCCTCAAAGCCTGCTACTAAGTCCACTGCTATCTCGTGAAAAGGATCACTAAAATCCGCGATATCAATACTACCTATTGCTATCACTTCACCAGCCCCATCCTCTCCCAAACCACTTATCTCTACAGATGTGTTGCATGTTTCATTAGTAAATAAAAGATCAATGTTCGCTCTTGGAATTATTATTCCTTTGTAATGAATGTCCTCACTTAATACAGTTAGGTCGATGTTGAAGTCTTCAATTGACCCGCCTATTGTTGCTTCGAGGAGGTTTGAACTTGCTGTCAATGGAATCCCAAACCATCTCTTTGTTGAAGTCGAGTCTATTTCATCGGCCTTTACAGTCAGTGCTAGAGTGGATGTTTTTCCTATCGCGCCCATGAGCTCTGCTTCAAACCCGCCTCCAGCCCAGTTGACTCCATGACATACTATGTGCGAGTCTCGCATCTTAATATCGGCTGGAGATTCAGTTAATGCTATATAATCTGAGCCTAAGGGTATAGTTGCCTCATATAACTTAAAGTCCCAATCGTTGTTGTTAAAGAATCCCTCTAGCCCTACATTACCCTCTATTCCTTCACTGTTTTTCCATTGTGTTCCTATAGTCCAAACACTAGCCAAGTGCAGGTTCACATTCATGTCTGATGCTAACTCCTCAACTTCGGCACCAACACCTTTCGTTAAGGACGCACATGTTAAGTTCAGCCAGTTTTCTTCGTTCCCCCCTTCTATATCCAATAACAAACTCTCAACTTTCATATCATTTTTCACAATCCAATCTGCTGTACTCCTGATTTTATGAGAATCAGTGTAAATCTCCCAGCTTGTTGAGTTAGACTGTGATAGAGTTATGTTTTTGTGTAAATAATCAAACACGATTCCTCCTTCTTTTACAGTCATGTCTCCCGTTGATAATAGTGCAGAGTGATGTGAAATCTTCTTGTCAAACCAATTCATCCAGTCCTGTATGTTATTGCTGAATAAACCCTGCAAATCGATCTCTTTCGAGGTGAGCTTAACACCGACAATTGACGAGTTGAGGTCAGTTGTAAGAATTGCGTAGATATTGTTTAGTTCTGCGTATTCACTAGTAAATCTTTCTGTCTCAAGTTCTAAGAATATTTCCCCTGTATCCCAGCTGGCATTATAATTCACCTCACCCATTTCATGAACTACTAATAAGCCCTGACTATCGTTAATGCTGCCACTAGCTATGATGTTTAGATGTGGCGTTAAACTGTTCGTACTTGCTTCTAACTCCCACAATTTAAGTTCGGTAAAGAGATTGAGTTCCTGTATATCTAACCCCTTTTCTGTGTCGACATTTATTAGTGATATCATCCCGTTTTGATATCCGAACTCACCTGCCAGAGCGCCCACTTTGTAAGAAGGTGTTGTGATTAAAGTGTCTGTATTTAATGAGAAAATAGCATTAGATTCTATTTCGCCATCAGCTAGAGAATAGACTTCACCCCTTACATTCAAACCCCTTGATATAAGAGTATCTATCCTTACTCTATTCTCCATACCATTGATGTCTAGTGAGCCTTTTATCGCAGTGATATTAACTTCATTAGTTAAATGATCTTGTTTTGGGATTATTCCGGTTGTGTTATTGATGATGAAGCTAGATATAGATATATCGCCTAAGGAAGCAGATTTAATATCTCGAAGCTCTAGATATTCAGTTTTACCAATGCAACCCTCTCCAATCACCCAGCTCATATTGCTGATAACGAGCTTGGAGATAAGTAAAGGGTCTACTGCAGTTGAAGGTCTATTGGTTGTGTCTGTAGAAAAGGCCGACCTCAATTCCTCTATTGACTTAGCAGCAATGTGTAGATCAGTTATAGTGATGTTTGTGGCATTACCACCATTTAATATCAGGTCTAATCCGCTTACTGAGAGTGCATTAATGGTAACAACTAGGTTAGTGTCTTTAGTGTTGTCATGCACATCACATTTAATACCCATGAATGAGAAGTCACCCTTGAATGGTTGAAGGTTGACAGACTCCACACTAACCTCTAGTCCTAGGTTCTGTGTCAGGTAATTGCTAGAAAGGTTGACTAGCTTATGCTGAACCCAGTTGATCTGAATAACAGCAGAGAGAAATAATACGATAGCGAAAATGGAGGAGATAATCCAAATCGATATTTTCGCAGCTCTTTTCACAATGGTGTTATTCTAGTCAGTGAGCAAGATAAACAAGACAGACCGGTTGTACTTTTGTATTCCGATATTTTAGCTTTTGAATATTCCTCCACATATAATTCTTTCAATAGAGTCATCCTGTGATGATACTAGCGTTTCTATAGTAAGAGGAAGTGAGGTGCTAACTAATATAGTTGCAACCCAATCTATACACACAGAGTTCGGCGGTGTAGTACCCGAATTAGCATCTAGAGCTCACCAAAGCAATATTGTGCCCACCATTATACTGGCTATAAAAGAAGCTGGCATTCGTGTTGACGAAATAGATGCGGTTGCTTACACTAATGGGCCTGGTTTAAGTGGGTCTTTATTAGTAGGGTCGTCATTTGCTAAATCATGGGCTTGGTCAAAGCAGATTCCAGCGATACCTGTAAATCATATGCGCGCGCATATACTTGCGCACTTTTTAAAGCCAGACCCTTCACCGGTGTTTCCGTTTTTATGCCTTACTGTTTCTGGCGGTCATACTCAAATCGTTAGAGTCAATAGCCCTAGCGAAATGCTTCTTCTAGGGACGACATTGGACGACGCTGCGGGCGAAGCTTTTGACAAGGTTGCAAAGCTTGTAGGTCTAGATTATCCAGGAGGTCCGCTGATAGACAAGTATGCATCAGTAGGTGACTCTAATGCGTTTGTTTTCAGTGGTTCTAAGATTGAGGGATTAAACTTTAGCTTTAGTGGATTAAAGACACAGGTTTTAAGATTTTTAGAAAAAATCATGCCTTCAAACCCGAATTTTTTCAACGTGAATAATGGGAAAAACCTCAATGATTTTTGTGCTTCTGTGCAGCTGAGTATTATCTCAATGTTGATGGAGAAGTTATGTTTAGCTGTAGAGCATACAGGGATTAAAGAGATCGCGATAGCGGGAGGTGTTAGTGCTAATACTTGTTTGCGAGACGCTCTAAAACAAAAAGAGAAAGACGATAACTGGGTCATTCATATTCCGCCATTGTCTCTATGTACAGACAACGCTGCTATGGTAGGCATAACTGGAGTGTTTGACTTTGAAGAGGGAGGGCGAGGTGAGTTGAATGATGTGCCCAGTCCTAGGCTTCCTGATTTAAATATAGCTTGTCTCTAGTGGAATTGTTATTATAGCTTCACAACCTTCGCGCTCTACGCGGTTGTTAACATGGAAGCTAGAATCCTTAGAAATGAGCATTAACCTCTCCTTTAGGATTTTTAATCCATAAGATTTTCTCTCATTTGCTCTGCCAGTAGTATTTGATGTGTGATTTTCATCTAATCCTCTGCCGTTGTCAACCACTTTGATTATTAGGGTGTTGTCATCTGTGTTTGCATTGAAAATAATCTTTATGGTAGACTCCTTTTCATCAGACACGCCGTGCCATAATGCATTTTCAACTAATGGTTGTAGAAGAAATGTGGGGATAGGGTAGTCTTTAGGGAGTTTCTCGGAATGTTCTATAGTGAACGTAACCTCAGTGCTTAACCGCATTTGTTCTAACTCAACGTAATCACTTAAAAAGGATAGCTCTTCCTCCAGAGTGTTAGTTCTAACGGCTTTAGGGTTGTCAATAGCATTGCCCCAGTTTCTGATTAATAGCCCTTTAAATTTACGGATAGCTCTAAGAGAATTTATATGATCCTCTCTAAGCATCAACATATGTATTCCCGTTAAAGCATTAAAGATAAAATGAGGATTCATTTGTAGTTGAAGGTTTTTCTGCCTTGCTTTTACAACCTCGTTCTTCACTTCAGCCCTTCTTCTCAGCTGAATAAGTGAAGCATTTAGATTTTTATGTCTTTCAAGCCAAACACTAGGTGTCAAGTCTTTACTAGACTTTATGAAGCTATTCCTTATTCCTGGGGTAGTGAAATACCCTAAAACACTCCCCACCACAAAGCCAGAAATAATTGCTGTAATCAATACTTCGAAGGAAACTTCCATGTCGGAAGCTAAGGAATTATTCCTTATCGTTGAAATCGTGTCGTAATTCTGTTTTCAGTCTACGAGTGTACTCGTCTTGAAGCCAGATTCGATAATTGTCAGTTGTTTTAGCCATACACTTTGCATATAACTTGACTCTGAAGTTGATGTCTTCTCCTAGCAGGGTGATTATTTCCACTGCGTCCCAGTAATCCTTAGCAGCATATTGGATAATAGACTTGTGTTGAGCCAAGCTTAAATCTACTGCCTTTTTTGGGCGTTCAGCTTGCTTCATTACTTGATTATAGACTTCCAGCATATCGAAATCGGTGGTAGGTCCGCCTTCAAACCTTTCAGCTAGTTCTCTAGGCATTTTGTAAACAAACTCATCCTCAATCTCCTCATCTGAGTACAACCCGTCGATAAATGATTGCGGAGCCTTGAATATTTCGTGCCAATTTATGTGGGCGTCCCAAAGTCCAAATCGTCTAGCATTATTTCCTAGATCAATTACGGTAAACTTAGTTTTTGCTTTCAAAAATCTTGAACCACGCCCTATCATTTGGTGATAAAGCGTTAGTGATTTTGTAGCTCTGTTCAGGATGATAGTTGCTACTGTAGGTTCGTCAAAACCAGTAGTCAAAATACTTACAGATGATAAAATCGCGTCTGGCTTTTCGTGAAACCATCTAAGTATTTCCGCTCTTTCCTTCTCGCTATGTGTGTTGTCAAGGTGTTTGCACTCATATCCTTCTTCCTCAAACATGGCCTGCACTTGCTTTGAAGTATTGATGCCGTTATTAAATATCAGTGTTTTAGTGCCTTTTGCCTTCTCTTCGTATGCGTAAAGAAGCTTCTCCTGCATGAGGTAGTTACCGTAGAGTCTTTCAGATGAGCTAACGGTGTAATCACCATTAATACCCACTTTGAGAGCTCTCAAGTTGACGTCATAGTTATATGTGTGAGCACGAGCCAAATAGCTTTGGTCTACAAGCGCAGAGATACTCTCACCAACAATTAATTGATTGTAATTGTCGTGAAGCGGAAGTTTAATGTTAGAACTCAGTGGAGTAGCAGTAACCCCTAATAATATTTGATTATTGAAGTGCTTAAATAATTTACGAAAGCTATTGTAGTGAGCCTCGTCGACTATTACTAAGCCCAGCTCTTCAAACTGCATTGCTTCTTCGTTGATCCTGTTATTCAAGGTTTCAACCATAGCCACATAGCACCAGTGCTCTTCCCCGTCGTCAAGGTCTTTAACCTTAGCGTTAATCACCTTGTTAGGGACTCCAATTTCGCCAAGCATTTTAGAGGTTTGGCCTAATAGCTCAATTCTGTGTGTGAGTATCAGAACCTTCTTGCCAGATGCGAGGATATATTTCTTTGCTAATTCCGAGAAGATGACAGTTTTACCCCCGCCAGTTGGAAGTTGGAATAAGAGGTTATAATTATTCTCTTGTTTAGAGAAAATATCAAGAATTTCATTTATGGCAGTTTCTTGATAGCCGTATAGTGTTTTCCCGCTTTTACTCTCAAGTCTAGCTTTGATTTTCGGGTCCATATTTGGAGAAATTGTTGTCTGCACTTCGAATGGGAAAAGGCAAAAATACCTTTTACTTTGCCTTATTGAAAATTAAACGCCTACGATTATTCACAACATGTCACAAGAACTCTTTAGTGAAGACGATTTCGCTCCACATGACTGGCTGAAAATCAGTAATTTAGAGGATATCTTCAGCGACAATAAGGTTGATAAAGGGTGGAGAAAAATTCTTGAAAATTTTTCTAAAACAAGTGTGTACAGTGAATTAAATCACAAAGTTGTCGATGCATACACCTCTTGTCTGTGTCACCCTCATCCTTCTTGCATTTTAAAAGCATTACATCTAACTCCTTTGAAATGTGTTTCTGTGGTGATATTAGGCCAGGATCCATACCACGGACTGGGCCAAGCAGACGGCCTTGCTTTTTCTGTGCCCAATGGTGTTAAGCCTCCACCATCCTTGAGAAATATATTAAAGGAACGTGCGGAAGATTTACATCAGCCATCAAGACCTACAGATTTATCAGACCTTTCAACTCAAGGAGTTTTGCTATTGAATACTGTTTTAACCGTCTCATCTGGAGCGGCAGCTTCCCATAGAGGATGGGGATGGGAGGGGCTTGTTGAAGAATTGCTAAAAGCGGTAAATGACCTTCCCCATGGTGTTTGTTTCATTCTTTGGGGAAAGGACGCAGGGAAATATAAATCGTTTATAAACACGAAGAAACACGTAGTTTTCACGTCGGCTCATCCAAGTCCTCTTTCCTCTTATCGTGGATTTTTCGGGTCCAAGCCATTTAGCAGAGTTAATAATGTTTTAACAGACCTCGGTCGTGACACGATTAATTGGTAGATGGACCACATAACATTAACTTTGAACTTAGATGAGTAAACCCACCATTCCTAAAGGAACCCGAGATTTTGGACCGCGTGCGATGGCCCGCAGACATTGGGTGTTTTCTGTGATTAGAAATGTTTTCGAAAAACATGGATTCTTGCCAGTGAATACACCTTCGTTCGAAAACTTACAGACTTTAACTGGTAAATACGGTGAGGAAGGGGATAAGTTGATTTTCAAGATCCTAAACAACGGAGATTATTTAAAGAAGGCTGATGACTCAGCTCTTAACGCTAAGGATAGCAAAGCACTTACCCCATCGATCAGCAAGAAGGCATTGAGATATGATCTTACTGTTCCTTTCGCACGCTTTGTGGTGATGAATAGAAACGATTTGACTTTCCCTTTCCGTAGGTACCAAATCCAACCAGTTTGGCGCGGGGATAGACCGGGGAAAGGAAGATATCAAGAATTTACTCAATGTGATGCAGACATCATAGGCTCTACCAGTTCACTGTGCGAGTTAGATTTAGTTCAGGTTTTTTACGAGGCTCTTACGGGTCTCAATGTTCCCGATTTCACTATTCATGTAAATGATAGACGAATACTAAATGCAGTAGCAAAGTCTCTAGGAGTAAAGTCCGATAAGATGACAGACTTTACTGTAGCAATCGACAAGTATGATAAGGTAGGTTTAGATGGGGTCGTTTTAGAATTGCAGAATCGTGGCTTCGAAAGTGTTGTGGGAGAGGGGGTGTGCAAGCTCTTCGAATTTAATTCTACTGGAACTAATAGTGACGTCATCACTTCTATTAGGGATTTAATTAGTGGAGACTTAGATGGTGATAATGGACTAGATGATATGGTAGTACTGCTTGATAGAGCATCTAAGGACGGTATTGTAGAGCCTTACATCCGATTTGATGTTATGCTTGCTAGGGGTTTAGATTATTACACTGGGGCTATTTTTGAGGTCAGAGTTAAAGATGCGCCTGTGGGAAGTATTTGCGGTGGAGGTCGATATGATGATCTGACAGGTATTTTCGGATGGGAGGGTATGAGCGGTGTGGGCATAAGTTTCGGGGCGGATAGGATAGAAGATGTTTTAGAGCACTTCGATAAGTTCCCAACATTTCTTGATAAAACCACGGATGTTCTCGTCACTCAGACAGATGCGAGCGATGTTAATGCAGAATTGCTTCTCGTAACAGCTCTGAGGAAATCAGGTTTGACAGTTGAGCTATATCCAGATCCGGCAAAGTTGAAAAAACAGATGAAATACGCTGATGACAGGTCTATACCTTATCTGGTTATGTTTAACCCTGAAAGTAGAAATCAGGGTAGTGCTATCTTAAAACAAATGGATAGTGGCGACCAGTGGGAGATAGCAGTATCTGAAATAGCAGAAAAGGTGAAAAACCTATAAAAGCGCCGTTCTGTATTCGATTTCTTTTGTCGAATATTTTAAAACGGCACTAAGCTCGTACGTGTCCGTAGAGAGTTCTAACACGACGAGTTTCTCAATATCACCTCCCAAAACATCTTCCCACATTTGCTCAAAGAGCCAAGGTGTTAATGTTATTGATCTGACTTTTCTGCCCAAATCAATCGGGGCAATATTATCAGTATTAACCTCAAACCCCCACTTGTAATTATTCATCACTGTTAGTAAGGCAAGCGCGCCCTCTAGGTACTCTATGTTCTCGCTTAACTGAATGCTTGTAGAGGCGCCTTCGTGAAGTAGATGTCTTAGATGTTTACTAAACCTCGTTAAAAGCGTCTCCGAAATTGCTGTTTGCTTTGACTCAATTTTTTGTTCTAATTGATTTAGGATTATTTCAAGTCGATCTTTTGATTTTAATAGAGCTTCTGTTTCCTTTTTGGAAACATCCAAACTGTTTTTCAAACTATTCAACTCGCTAAGTCTCATGGTTTGATTTCTTACCTGCATTAGCCTTTCATTCTCATCAGATTCTACATTCGTTGTAGAGCTTAAATAATTTTTTGTAAATCGCCTAGATATAAAAAACCCTAATAACCCCGCAATAGATGTCCATAACCAAATCATCGATCTTCTCTGTTTCCGTTTACCCAAGTCCACGCAGCGGAAAATGATGTAAGCTTGCCTGATTTTACTTTACTTTCTAAGTCGTTCCAAATATCAGTCGCTGTATTACTAGACATCTGATTTTCAAGTAGTAATTGTTTTGTGTGCTCTTTCATTCTGGTGACACGTTGTGCTTCTCTCTGCGCTTCCCAAAACCCTGAGTCTTTCCACTTCATAGTTAATTCACAAAAGTGTTTCCTGACTTCCTTGTGCCCATTGCCCTCAGTTGAACTCGCGGTGAATACAGTGACAGGTATCCCATCTTTAGGCATAGGGAAAAGATGTAATGCTGATCTATAAGCCGATGCTGTATCCTCACAAGCAGAAATATTCTCCCCGTCCGCCTTGTTTACGACCACTAAATCCGCCATTTCAACAATCCCTCGTTTTATCCCCTGTACCTCATCGCCAGCTCCACCGATTAATAACAAGGTGAAAATGTCTACCATTTCGCGAACTGACGTTTCGCTTTGGCCTACACCCACAGTCTCTACAATAACCCTATCATATCCAGCTGCTTCACATAAGATTACAGCCTCCATAGTCGCCCTTGCCACACCTCCGAGCGCGTCTGATGCAGGTGACGGCCTCACGAAAGCCAATTCGTTATTAGCGAGCTCATCCATTCGGGTTTTATCCCCCAGAATACTTCCTCCTGTTCTTTGACTGCTGGGGTCGACGGCCAGTACGGCTACACGATGTCCCTCATTAATCAAATCAAGCCCAAGTCTTTCTATAAAAGTACTTTTGCCAACACCAGGTATCCCCGTAACCCCTATTCTAACGGTGTTCTTTTGTGTTGAATTGTTGATGCTTATCTCATCTAGAAGGGCTTGTGCCTGAGGTCTGTCAGACATTTTCTCACTTTCTATCAATGTTATAGCTCGCGCCAAACTTTCCCTCCTACCGTCAGTCACATATTGAGCCCAAATTTTAATATCAGGTAAGTCAGAGCGATTTGATCTGATTCTTTTTTGGGCTTCTTGTATTGCGGTATCCTTTGAAGACATGATGTGAAGTTAACATTGTTTCAGCAATGATGCATCATTCTGTAATTATCTTGCGGCAATGAACTTATTGATTCAAACCGTTTCCCTTTTATGCATTGTGGTTTTATCGAGTTCATCGGTTTTGTCTCAGGCTAGCTACCCTTGTGATTCATCTTTAGTGGTTAGCGGCTGGATCTTCCAGCTGGGTGGCGGGTATGTTCCTGCAGCTATGGCCGTTAATCGAATGTCTGGCGGCGGTGTATTCGTAGAGCGTGATGGAAGTTTTCTGGTTAGGGCTTGCCCTGGTGACACGTTGGTTTTCGGCGCTGTGGGGTATTACTCCATCGAGAGAAAAGTAGTGTGGTCTATGCGAGATTCTTCAATGAGTATAGATTTGAGAAGATTACAAATTGAAGTAGGTGTTGCGGAAGTGTTTGCACCCAGAACACTCAATGAAATACTGAATGAGATTGAAGAACTAGGTTACAATGAAACAGATTATAGAGTTTCTGGAGTCAATGCATTGCAGAGCCCTATAACCTTTCTGTATGAGCAGTTTTCGAGGGTAGAGAAGTCGAAGCGATTAGTAGCGGAGCTTGAGAATAACGATAGCCGTAGAGAACTGCTACAGGAGCTGTTTGTGAAGTATGTGGATTACGACATCGTGCAGTTAAAGCCTCATGAGTTTAAAGCTTTTGCAGAGTTTTGTGATCCAGGTGATGAGCTTCTCCAAATGTGGTCCCAGTATGAGTTTATCCTATACGTTAAAAGGCAATTCACATTATTCCGTATGCTGCCCCAACGACTAGACGAGTCGGACTATCAATACGATTTGGACTAAGTCAAATAAGCTGAGTCGAGGTAATACGTGAAGACCTTAAATAGAAAACCACACACGCATATCCCTACAGCGATAACTTGAAGTACTATCCATCTCTTAGATATATTATCGAATCTCACCACTAAGTCCACGAACAATGTAGCAATAGCTAAGAACTCCACTATGGTTAATGGCATTCTGATAGAATTTAATCCAGACAGAATATTTATAGCGATATCTTCAAAAACAAGGGGGTAGAACTCTGTCCATATGAAGACAGCATTCAGGCCTAATATTAACCAAAGTGTGAGTCTTATCATAATGATGTTGTTCGATACCAAAATGTCCATATTGCAAATGTAATATCTGAGTTAATTGTTTTTAACGATAAAGAGTGAGGAAACTTATTTGTTCTACACACTATTCATTGATAAATCATCGTTACCTTTCTGCCATGAAGATTAAAGCCTCAATAAACCACAAAAATATCGCTGCTTTAGCGATAATAGCTTTCGCTGTTTTTACTATGTCACTACAGTCGTGCCTCTCGAGTAGTAAGACGTGTGATGCCTACCAGAGTGTAGAGTTAGAGCTGAAAGACTAGTCAGTGGTTTAGAACTGTCAATTGGGAATTCTAAGCTTCTGACCGACATTTATCACAGTGCTATCACCCATGCCGTTAGCATTCTGAATTTTAGATATACTTACCTTATACAGCATAGAAATACTGTACAGTGTTTCCCCGGAAACAATACGATGCTCGATATGTGCATTGTGGCTAACCACTGTAGCAAATGGCCGAACATCGTTATTTTCAATCATTCTTACAAAAACTCTCAAGTCGTATAAGAATGAGTTAAAACCTTCTTTCTTTCCATATAGATTTTTAAGGTCGGAGATGTGGTTCCCGGCATCTTCAGAGAAGCTAATCATTTCATTAAACAGAGACTCAGCTTCAACACAAGGCTTTAACGAGTAATTTAGTTTAAGGGGTATATATGCAGCAGAAGGAGGTAGGTCTCTTTTTGCGGCCATATCTTCCCAAACCTTGGAACACTTACAAAACAAGATATATTCCTTTTGCAATTCTAAATAACCATCTTTTCTATAGTGCTCCATAAAGACACCTACAATTTTAGAATCTCCAGTTGCGATGTCCCAAACCATTTCCCATTTATCTGGGGCTCGTATTTCTGTTCTGAGTTCAAGAACCAGAGTTGTTTGAGCAGAAAAGTCATTGCTTAATACGAACAGACTAATTATAAAGCTAGTTGCAAGTTTTTCTTTAATACTCAAAAGCATTTTAAATCTAAATTTCTATAGTTTCCACGCTTGGTCAATGATATGAATAATGTGATCTCTGTGAGCTCTAGTTAAAGCGTTAGGTGATCTAGCATCCCATTGTGACTTATATATAGCTTTCAATTCACGTATGATAACTCCTTTAGAAACTCTGTCGTATAGACTTTTAGAATCGACGGCCTTTAAAAGCTGTTCTACATAAGCTACCTGCAGATTCTGCCGGAATGTGTTTACGCTTTTGTTTAAATCATACTTAAATATAGCGTCAGTAAGATCACTGATATAAGAAGCGACATCATAATCATTGCCATACAATCTAGTGTCAGATAATCTTTGAAGCACATTGCGATGCGTAAGGTGAACTACAGCCGCCATTTGTGAGTTCAACACATGTGAGTGGATTTTAGGATCCTCACTGCTCCCGTAAAACCCAAACCCTCTTCTTTGTTGCTGTAAATATGCATACGTGGATTCAGCGGCATCAAATGCGTGAGCCTCGAAGGCGTATTTGGAGAGTGCGTCTAGTGCAGCTTTTTGTTCAGAGATACTTAATGGAGTATATGGTTTGTCAGTGCCGATGTTGTCTGGGCCAGATCTGTTATAACGTATTCCAGCAATTTGCCTTGTCATCACTCTTAGTTGAATGGCGTACTCGCTTCTAAGAGTCATGTAAGCCCTACTTAAATCGTGGAATGAGTTCCCTTCGGTGCCGTATTTATCAATTAATCCAGAGTACAAGTCATTTACTAGTTCACAACGCTCTGAAGCATATGCAACAGGATTGTTTGATAGGTCATAAATATTTACGTCTGGATTGATGCCCCTACCTGTTGACCTCATATCATCAGCATCATTACCGAATTGTAATAGCTCAGAATTTGATTTCGAGAGAATAGCCTCTAGCCTTACCTCTTCGAGATTAGGATCTTTAAGGCCTTCACTATATCCATATTCAATCACCCAATAATCGTATGGGCCAGGGGAGTCGTCATAGTATAAGGTTTGATCTTCAGGATTACGAGCGAAATTAATAGCTGGATATTCCATTACACTATTACACATGCCGTTTACTGCGACCACCTCTGGGTCTTTTAATTCTTCAGGAGACAACATGGTACTTGCGTGCATATTGTGACTTAATCCCAGAGTGTGCCCTACTTCGTGAAGGCTAAGTCGGTGAAGTGTTTGTCGAACAAACTCAGCATGTTCTTCAGCATCTAAATCTAGCACTTTCATAGCTGAGATGGAGAATAAAGCATTGTGCGCCATCGATACCCCCACATCACAACGGTTCATTAACTCAGCCGTTCTTGCTCGTGTTGTGAGTTCCTCTGTTTCGTTTTGATTGTCTGTAAAGACACTTGATTTCCAGAGTCGTCCAGCCATGCCTGCAAATTCCAACATAACATCAGCGCCAAGTATTTCCCCAGTTCTAGGGTTTACGAAACTCGGTCCATATCCACTAAACGGAACAGAAGGAGAGGAGGTCCATCTTAATACGTTGTATCTGATATCTCCAGCTTCCCATGTTGCATCTTCAGGTTGTATTTTAACTACGATAGCATTTTTAAATCCTATCTTCTCGAAAGCTAGATTCCATTTTTCGACTCCTGTTTTAATATAATCTCTGAATTCATATGGAGTTGTGTTTTCTATCCACCATGTTATAGGCTTAACGGGTTCGGATAGTTGAGCATCGGGATTCTTCTTCACAAGTCTCCACCTATGAATCATGTCATTCCAAGGTGTTGAGCTGGTGCTCGTCATATCATTTACCTCAGTCATAAAGAATCCTATTCTCGCATCATCTCTACGAGGTGTAAACCCTTCGCTAGGCATTTCAAGAATGGCGTGTCTGTACGAGACCGTAATATATCTAGCGTCTGTTACTGCTGTGCCCCCCGTTGACGGGTTAGGGTTGTCATAGACGTAATCAAC
>CAWVZZ010000007.1:0-22270 GCA_963934745.1 uncultured Flavobacteriales bacterium
TATTGTCATAAGTTTCTATAGGCATCTCCTCATCGTCTAATATCAGAGAGCCATCCTGATTCAACTCATATAAACCTATAGTAAAAAGTTGCATAATTTCCCGTGCATAGTTCTCATCGGGATGAATATTCAAAGCCTCATTTGTAGGCTCGTTATCTATATAACTTAGGTAGTATCCCATAGCTGCATGATATGTGACATTTTCTAATAGATCTCGATAATTCCCAAAGGCTCCATGATTAAGCATATCGTAATAAGATGCTAGACCAAATGCATCTGAATCTAATCTAGAGTCTTCTGACACAACAAATAATTCACTTAACGCAAGTGTGATTTTTTGTCTCAATAAATCTTCTCCGTGCATAGAATTATTCCACCAAGCCATTCTCCAATAAAAGCTTGCAGGGAAAACATCATCATTTCCGAAGATGATTATCTCTCCCCATTCATCATAATATGCCTCTACGAAATGCTCCCAAATTGCTTTAGTAGTATCGAGGTAATTCATCTCAGGAAGAAGCATCTGTGCGTCTATCCAGGTGTCAAAACTTTCGGTTGAGAGTGCCTCTATAGTTTCGAAGTTAGCGCCTGTTGTGCTTTGACCTAAAAATCTAGCTGCATCGCTATAATGCTGATCCATGCCCGAACCGTTGATGGTGTTTTCACCTTCTCCGAAAAACTCAGTACCACTTGTCGTAACCTCCACACCAGTAATATGCCCAACACCTAAGTAATCAGAGTGCGGAGTGGATTGAGCTCTGATGTGAGAAAGACAAGTTCCGATTACGATTAATGAAATTATTATGAGATTCTTCATGGGCAAAATATTAGTGAAGGACTATCCTCTTAAAGGTGCTTTGGGTTTCACCGTAAACAATTTGAACGAGATATGTACCTCGAGCTAATTCTGAAACATCAATACTAGCTTCAGATTCAACGTCTTTTGTGTAAACAACTCTCCCAGCTGTATCTCTAATCTTCAAGTTAGATACGCCTGGTGTTAGAATGGTGATATTTATAATCTCTGACGCTGGCGAAGGATATACATTGAATATATCTACAGCCAAGTCGCCTACCCCTACCGGAGTAATATTTACGTCTAAACAAACCTGTTCTCCTGAACATCCGCCACTATTAGTTTCAGTCACACAAAGAGAACCCGCGCCTTCTCCCCACCATACAACGTGAACAGACGATGTCCCTTCGCCATCTTCTATATCGCCATTAGTCGACTCCCATAAGTACGTGCTGCCCGTAGTGTTAGGGTATGTATACTCGAGCATCATTATTGCGTTAGGGGTCGTTTCGCCTGTAATAGAATAAAGGGTTATGTAGTTACACTCACCATTATCTGGAATAGCGCTAGGACTGTAATTACACGCTTGTGGATCATTACACCCGTAACCATTACAACTACAATCGTTCTGAATGAAGTCGTTATTAGTATTCGCATCTCCGTCATTACAACTATCCCCAGGGAATATGCACTCACCGTCGTTAATGGTCGCTTCGGGGTCATAATTACAAGCTTCAACATTCATACATCCCGCACATGTAGTGTATTCACATGAACCGTCGGACAGTATCGCTGCGGGTTCGAAATTACAAGACTCTGAATCTATACATCCCGCACACGAAGTGTACTCACAAGTACCATCTGAGAGTGTGGCGTCGGGGTTGTAGTTACACGCACCTGAATCGATGCAGCCAGCACACGAAGTGTACTCACAAGTGCCGTCATCCATCGTGGAGCTAGGGTTGTAGTTGCACGCCCACTCATCTCCACATCCATAACATGTAAAGTCACACCCTCCTGTATTATCCGTAGCCGCAGGGTCAAAGTTGCACGCATCTTCCTCCATACATCCTATAATCTCGAACTCATCACATACACCATCGTCATCTGCATCATTTACACATTCGCCATCATTAAACAGGTGCGTTACTTCTAAAACCCCTGGACAATCGTATTGGATGTCTGATTGTTCTCCATTAATGAAGATCTGAAAGCAAGCACTCAAAGAAAAGTCTCCGCATGTTGTGACCTGTGCTATAAGAATTTTTAAATCCGCGCCAGCAACAGCATTTTGGGGCATGCCCACATTAAAAATCGTTCCATTGTTTATCACATCGGAACATACATTTTCTCCGGTAGATGGGAACCCGACACTTTGCGGTAAAAATCCAGCTGCATCGCTACTAGCCATCCCGATAGTCCAATAGGTATCGTATTCGTAGTCCAAAAACGGTCCTGTCCAAATCCCTGACGGATTAGAAGCGTCCATAATTGATGAGGTAGTTACTGGATTATGACATCCGCAAGGTGCATCTATATACATAGGCGGATTACCTAGCGCATCTACGTCTGTGTAGATCGCACTCAAAGCGTCATCTGGATTTGTGAAGTTTGCGTAAACTTGATATGTCCCATAAAACTCTAATAGCCCTTCTGGATCAAGAGGATCATCTGGAGTGGGTGTATTCGCACCGAAAAACACCGTGTCCAATTCCGCAGTTAACCCAGTGAATTGAGCATTTGCACTTGTTATACATAAAATAGTAATGACTAACCCCGCCGTAAACTTCAATTTCATTTTCTTGCTGACTATTGTGTTTCAGTCACCAAGTTAAGAAGTTTATGGGTTCATACCATCTTCAATCTCTGCAGCTTCTAAAGGAATATGACCCATGAGGTCGATATTCCCCTCTTTCTTTATGACTAGGTCGTTCTCTAGACGTATCCCAAGGCCTTCTTCACGAATGTAAATCCCAGGTTCGCAAGTAAATACATTGCCCTCTTTTATAGGCTCGTGCCAGTGACCTACATCGTGAACGTCAAGTCCTATAAAGTGAGATGTGCCGTGCATAAAGTACTTTTTATAAGCAGGCTGCAATGCGTCTTGTTTCGAAACATCGTGCTTGTCGATGAGCTTAAGATCCAAAAGTTGTCTAGTCATCAACTCTCCTACTTCTTTGTGGTATTCGTGAAGATGTACGCCTGGAGATAAGAGCTTCATAGCATCTTGCATAACAGAATATACTGAGTTGTATACAGCACGTTGTCTATCGGTAAATTTTCCGCTTACTGGAACACACCTAGTCATATCGGCTGCATAATTTCCGTATTCCGCTCCTACATCCATTAATATTACATCTCCAGCTTTACACTCTTGGTCGTTTTCTATATAGTGAAGCACACAAGCATTAGCACCTGATCCAATAATCGGTGTATAGGCAAATCCACGAGAGCCTCTTCTTAAAAATTCATGCATGAATTCAGCTTCAATTTCGTACTCCATTACACCGGGCTGTACGAACTGAAGAACTCTATCTAATCCAGCTTTAGTGATATCGCAAGCTCTTTGCATTTGAAGAATCTCAGAATCAACCTTTACTGCGCGGATGCTGTGCATAATAGGAGCAGAACTGATTACTTTGTGGCTCGAGTACTTTGCTGTGACCTTAGCATTCTCACGCATTTCTCCTGTCTCTACAGGTGAAGTAGCTCGGGAATGTTGATTGTCGTTTATATATAGAACTTCCGCCTCTGCCATTAGCCTATGTAGAGTCGATTCAAAGGCACCAAGCCACTGAACATTTTTTACGCCAGTATCTAACGTTGCCTCATCCTTTGTGAGTTTCGCTCCATGCCAAATCACAAGTTCCTCACTAGTCTCAATAGAAAATAAAATCTCCTTATCCGCAGTGGCTCGAGCGTCTGGAAAAAGTAAAAGTATAGTCTCCTCCTGATCAACTCCGGTCATATAAAAAGCATCAGCTGACTGCTTAAATGGCAAAGTACCATCAGCACTTGTAGGATAAATGTCATTTGAGAAAAATAGAGCCAGGCTATTGTTTTCCATGGCATCCATAAAAGCTATTCTGTTACGCTTGTATAGCGAAGAAGGTAATTTTTGATAACGCATGTACGCAAGGTACGAAACGCAGTACCTTCGAGGCATGAGTGAAAGCATTTCTACATCTTCTGCCCCGAAACCCGTGGGCTCATATCCACACGCTAGACGTGTGGGAGAGTTATTATTTCTTAGTGGTGTTGGGCCCCGAATAGCTGGGTCAGGCTCAGGTGACAGCAAAGTACCCGGCCTCGAAATTGATGACAATGGTAAAGTGTTGCAATTTGATTTCGCTGCGCAAGTACACGCCGTCTTCGCAAACGTAAAAGCCGTTCTCGAAGCGAGCGGAAGCAGCTGGGAGGAGCTTGTTGATGTGACTGTATTCCTAGTGAACATGGATAGGGATTTCTCCACTTTCAATGAAATCTACGCGGAATATTTCCCTTCGTCTTCAGCACACCGGCCATGTAGAACGACTATAGAAATCAACTGCCTCCCCACTATTATAGCTATAGAATTAAAGTGTATCGCGACTGTGAAAAGTCCTGTGAAAAGTAATTAAGTCTACTCTACATTTTATAGAGTTCAATGCCGAACTTGCCGATATGTCTAAAAATAAAGATTTCACCCCAGAGATAATAGAAAAGCTAAATCTATTACAGGATAAATATTCTGCTGCGGGCCAAGACCTTTCTTCCTACCTCGACGGACTGCTTTATGCCGACTTTCTTACGTATTGGGATTACATAAATCTCGATACTTTATTGAGCCTTCAACAGCCCATCACACCCTTTCCGGATGAGGAGGTATTCATAATCTACCATCAAATTACTGAGCTGTATTTCAAGCTTTGTCTGCACGAGTATAATCGTTTAGATGAAGCCCAAACAGCAGGCGAAATCACTCCCCCCTTTCTTCTAGAGCGCATTCGTCGCATAAATAGATACTTCGAATCGTTGACAAGTAGCTTCGGTATTATGGTGGATGGAATGGATCATGCCGAATTTCTCAAGTTCAGAATGTCTTTATTACCGGCATCGGGCTTTCAGAGTGCACAGTATAGAAAAATCGAACTTTGTAGTACTTCCCTTGACCGCATCGCGCATAAGGATTTAAGAGAAAAGTACGATGGGCATACAGTGGACGTCATTCCTGAAATCATGCAGCACCTATACTGGAGAGAAGGGGCTGTCGAAATGAAAACAGGTAAGAAAACATTGACGCTCAAGCAATTTGAAAAGAAATATGACGGGGAGTTCTTAGAGCTTGCAGAAAGATCATATCAAACAAATATTAGAACTCTCGCAAGCAATTTAGTGTTCGATGAAAAAAACGCTCATCTCGAAGACGAGCTAAGACGAGCTATGCGTTGGTTAGATGTGAATGTGAATATTAACTGGACTCTAGCACACTATAAAAGTGCTGTCAGATATCTTCAAAAAGACCCCGCTGATATCGCTGCTACAGGTGGCACTAACTGGCAGAAGTATCTTCCTCCTCGTTTTCAAAAACGCATATTCTTCCCTGAACTTTGGAGTGAAGAAGAACTTGAGGATTGGGGTAAAGGATGGATTAAACGAGAAATTTTCGGTATTAAATAAATATAATGAGTAAACGAGCTTGGCAAATATTAAGTGCAATTAGTCTAATAGCGCTACTATTTATTTTCATTAAAGGGTGTGATAAAGACTTACCGTCCCCAGCTGCTACTTTAATGCCCGAACCGATTCCCGAACCAGAAATACGTTATGGGTTAATATGGGATAGTTTAAGTGTAGATTCAGGAATAATAAAGAACGGGCAGACTCTATCTCATCTTCTAGCTCCGTATGGAATAGGACCTGGGGGAATAGTTACCCTAGCGTCAAATAGTCGTCCTGTTTTTAATGTCTTAAATATGAAGGTGGATAAGAAATGGCTTTGCGCATCTGCTAAAGATTCTGCATCAACTCCACTTTATTTTATCTACGAAAAATCAGCTCTAGATTACGTCGTGTTTTCACTTTCTGAGACCTTAGGAGCAAGACTTGGGCACTATCCAGTAGATACAATTTATAAGAGAAGTAGTGGAGTGATAGAAAGTTCACTTTGGCTTGACTTAGATAAAATAAATGCCCCTACAGAACTTGCTCTGGCCATGGCAGATGTCTATGCTTGGACCATTGACTTTACACACGTCCAAAAGGGTGATATCTTCGATGTTTACTACTATAGAAAAACAGTAAATGGAAAGGAAGTAGGAATGCCAGTGGTATTATACTCAAGCTTCACTCACCATACTGCTCCGATGCTAGCTTATAGGTTTGATCAGGGAGATGGACCAGATTATTTCGATCCTGAAGGCGCGTCATTAAGAAAGGCGTTTTTGAAGTCTCCCATAGAGTTTGGGCGCATGTCAAGTGGTTATAATAAAAAGCGTTTCCACCCTGTTCTCAAAAAGATAAAACCTCATTTAGGTACGGATTACGCAGCGCCTAAAGGCACACCTATCAGAGCTGTAGGTGACGGTGTAGTTATTAAAAGCGAGTATAGAGGCGGGAACGGGAACTACGTTAAAATCCGCCATAATAGCACATACGAAACTCAGTATCTCCATATGAGTAAAAGGAAAGTCTCTGTTGGAGATCGCGTTAAACAAGGCCAAACTATAGGCCTCGTGGGAAGCACGGGGTTAGCGACTGGGCCACATGTCTGTTATAGATTCTGGAAAAATGGTGAGCAGGTTAATCACCGTCGTGAAATTTTCCCGCCTTCTACTCCGGTACGTGAAGATGCTATGGGGGCGTTTGCTACAGAAGTTAAGAGATTAGTAGCAGAAGCTGATTTACTGCTTAACTAAGTTATTTAACTAGTCTTTTCGAACGGATTTGGAACTGAGAGAAATCCGTAAACTTGTTTAATCTTTATCACGCCCAGAATATTCCAGAGAATGGTGCTTAATGCAGTAGCACATGCTGCACCTATAAGACCAAATCGTGGAATAAAAATTAGGTTGAGAATAAAATTGGCAATACTTGATACAAGAAGAATATTTCTCACATCACCCTCTCTGCCTGTCATGTTTAATAGATACATCACTGGGCCACATACCGCATTGATTATAGCACCCACAGCTAAAATTATAAGGGGTAAAGAACCAAAATCAGAGTATTTATCTCCGAAAATGCCTAGAATAAAATCTGGGAATATTATGATGACTAAGAATATAGGGGTGCTGATTAATATGTTCAAGAATCCTATATTACGAGTGATTTTTTTCATCCCCTGAATATCGTTATTCGTTTTATACGAGCTGAACATAGGGGCGGCAATACTACTAACTGCAAATTGAGCAAACGTAATTAATGCTGCCACTTTAAAGGCGAGTCTGTACACGCCAACTTCCCATTCCTCTAGGTAAATACCTATCATTATAGTGTCAGTCCAATTCATAATAATGAACATCGTGGTGGAAAGCAGCATAGGGAACGCCACTACAGATAGGGCGCTTAGATTGAAGGCTTTATGAGATTTTTCTACGTGAAATTTTTCGGAAATTAAATTCTTAATCTTCAGTGGTGCAACTATACCCGCTATTATTGATAGTGAAATCACTCCGATTCCGAAAGCAACGAAAGGAGTGTTCTCGGCCGCGAAATCCTGTGCCATTAGAAAATAAATGGCCGCTATAGCAAGAACGAGAACAGTACCTCTTTGGTAGAAAGAATATGCAATCATATTTTTCATCCCCCTGAAAGCTTCAGAATTTAATCCCAACCAAGTGGAGAACGGAATCACGAGGGCTACATATCTAAACCCAGTCGCAAGATCCGCCGACCCAAAACCAACTGCTACCTGTTCCGCGAAAAAATACAGCGCTACACTAAACACCACAGAAGCTGGCAATGCTATCATCATGGTGAGTGCATAGACTTTCTTAAGGCTTTGCTCGTCGTTTTTGTCCTTAAACTCTGGAATAAATCTAACCAATGCACTATCTATACCAGCCCTACTGAACATGCTCAAGATGGTGAGCAGCGTCAAGCATAACTCGAATACTCCATATCCGTCAGCACTGAAATTTGTTGTAATCACATACGTAATCGCAAATCCTGCTATTGCACCCAGTACTTTAAAGCCCATCACTAGACCCGACCCCTTCAACAACTTCACAAAGTCGGGGTTTAAGTTATTCAGGAATGCCAGGGCGGTTTTTATCATAGTTTACTCAACGTGCTGAAAATGCAAATCCGTACATCTTCATTTGTTTTACCATAGACACAAGT
Source organism: uncultured Flavobacteriales bacterium (assembly GCA_963934745.1). Classification (GTDB taxonomy): domain Bacteria; phylum Bacteroidota; class Bacteroidia; order Flavobacteriales_D; family Sanyastnellaceae; genus UBA974. The sequence goes on from CAWVZZ010000007.1 coordinate 8,120, forward strand.
CCATTAGATCTATTTGGGCTCAGATGTGCGTGTAAGCCTATGTCTTCTATGAAAGTCAATTTAGCACTAGCTATCTCCAGTGGAGACGAATCGCTCAACACTCTAATCACCAATGCAACTAAACCCTTTGTGATTATTGCGTCTGAATCTGCTGTAAACACCACCTTGCCTTCTTTATCTAATATAGCTGAAAGCCAAACCCTACTCTGACACCCTCGTATCAAATTCTCATCAACTTTATCCTGTTCGGACATCGGCTCTAGTTCTTTTCCTAGGTCTATGATATGCTCATATTTCTCCATCCAATCAGAAAACATCTCAAACTCCTCAGTAATTTCCTTTTGTCGCACATCAATCATACAGCAAAGGTAATATCATTAACCTAAAAGCAAAAGCTCGACACAAAGTGTCGGGCTTTTTTTATGCCAACTTCGTCACAAGCTTGCTTGTGTAAGGAGGAAGGCATAAAACAAAGCCAAACGCTCGCAGAGCGTGGAGCTTTGCTTTTAGAATGGAAGCCCCGCCCACCGATCACGAGCACTGCGGGAGCAGTGGGAGTAATCTGATTGACCTAACAACCTATTGGTATATTCATACGTCTAACCACAGATGAACAGATTTTCTCTTATTATATCTAACATTATTGACCTAGTTAGTATTCAGCGACAGCATCACCAATATACTATAATAACTAACAAAAACTAAAGTTATGTTAACATTTTAACTGCTCTAGAGACGGCCGCGACTAGGGCGTCAATCTCTTGAAAAGTGGTGTATGCAGCAAAAGAGGCGCGTACCGTTCCTGGGATACCGAGCTTAGTCATCAGTGGTTCAGTGCAGTGATGACCCGCTCTCACAGCAACACCTAATTGATCTAAAAGGGTTCCGATATCAGAAGGGTGTGTGCCGTCAATTATGAACGACACCACACCTGCTTTTTCAGCGGAAGTCCCATAGATTTTAAGGCCTTCGATTTTCAAAAGTTCTTTGTGGGCATACAAAGTCAAAGAATGTTCATGAGCTGCTATCTTTTCTAATCCGACAGAGTTCATCCAGTTAATTGCTGCTCCTAGTCCTATCGCACCACTTATGTGAGGGGTGCCGGCCTCAAACTTATATGGTGGTACATTAAAAGTGGTGGGCTCTTCAAAACTTACAAAAGAAATCATCTCTCCTCCTCCTTTCCAAGGCGGCATCTCGTTTAGAAGTTCAAGGCGGCCATAAAGAAAGCCTATTCCTGTAGGGCCATACATCTTATGCCCAGATGCAACATAAAAGTCACAACCTATAGCTTGAATATCAACCGTTAAATGTGGTGCCGCTTGTGCTCCATCAATCAAAACGATGGCGCCTACTTTGTGAGCTTTTCGTGTGATGGATGTGACGTCATTTATAGTGCCTAGTGTGTTTGATACATGTGAAGTACAAACTAATTTAGGGTGTAATTCAAGTTTTTCATCTAATTCCGCAAGATCTAGTGAACCATCTTCAAGCAACTCGACAACCTCGACCTTAAAGCCTATCTCTGTTGAAAGTATTTGCCAAGGAACAATATTCGAGTGATGTTCTAGGCGGGTTAGGAGGACTGTGTCTGACGAGGTTAAATTCGCTCGGCCCCAGGTGCCGGCAACGAGATTAATTGCGTCTGTGGTGCCCGAAGTAAAGATGATTTCCTCCACCTTGGAGGCATTAAAATGGGCGCGGATAATTTCGCGAGCCCCTTCGAAGGCATCCGTAGCTTGAGTAGCTAAAGAATGAACTCCTCTGTGAATATTACTGTGAAAATGAGAAAGATACTCGCGTTGAGATTCGATGACTGCGCGAGGTTTTTGAGACGACGCCGCGCTGTCTAGATATACAAGGGGATGTCCGTTAACGGATCGCTCTAAAAGAGGAAACTCACTCCTAATGGCCTCTACATCATATTTAGAATCGGAAGACATTACCAGTTATGCTTTTCAGAATAAAGATTCATGATCTCGTTTCGAAGATCTTCAGATTTAACTGAGTTTAATACATCTCCAACAAAGGCTCTAACTAAAAGCGATTTAGCTGATTTAAGATCTATTCCTCTCGACATAAGATAAAATAATGCCTCATTGTCGAACTGACCCACAGTGCAGCCGTGAGAACATTTTACATCATCTGCATAGATCTCAAGTTCTGGTTTTGCGTTTATTGACGTGCCTTTATCAGCAACTATATTCGTGTTCTGTTGGTAGGCATTAGTACGTTGAGCATCCTTCCTTACGAATATCTTTCCGTTAAATACTCCCGTGGAGTTGTCGTACATAATACCGCGGTATAGCTCAGACGAAGTCCCGTCTGGGTGAGCATGGTCCATGGTTGTATGATTATCCACATGCTCATTTCCGGTAGGTAAAAATGTTCCATTAAATATCGAATCGGTACCAGCTCCGTTAGAGAGAATGTTCAACTCGTTTCTTACCCAATACCCCTTTATTGTAAAGGTATTCATAGAGTATTTGCTGGTAGATTCTTGGATTATTTGTTCATGTGAAAAATGAAAAACTTCACCGTCCTCATTACAAACCTTGTCAATCTTCAAGTGTGCGTTAGATGCAACATGTGCCTCCAAAACCCCATTATACATTCCTGTTGATTCTGAGGTGGCACTAGACCAAACAACTACCTCCACCTCCGCACCCTCAGCTATAGAAATAAGATGTCTAGGAAAGCATGCTACATCGGCCCCATCGGTCAGGTGATGTATAATAATAGGTCTGTCTAGAACTACGTTCTTTTCGACTCTCAAGTACAGTCCGTCTTGATGGTAAGCCGCGTTAATCGCACCTACCCACTCAGTCTTATGGTAGGTGTTTGCGAAAACCTGGTCTCCTGCACTGCTCATCGGCGAGCAAACTACTCCTTCAGCTACAGGAAGGTCGCTTAACGAGGAAATGAAAACTCCATTTCTAAACACTATCAAATATGCGTTTAGATGTGGAACTGGATTAGGTGATATTTCTTGAGGCCAAACCGTATTATCACTTTCTTTAGTACTTAGAGTATGTGAAAGAAGTTTAGTAATTGGCGAATATTTCCACCTTTCAGATTTTCTTGTCGGAACGGGTAAATATTCAAGCGCCTCAAACCCAGCATTTCTAATGCTTGAGTTATTATCCTGTGAGGTGAATTTCGAAACGAAGTTGTTACTAGATCCAGTCATAACCTTTTTCTTCGAGTTCCATTGCTAGTTCTGGCCCACCTGTCTTTACAATTTTACCACCTGAAAGAACGTGCACGTAATCAGGTACAATGTGGTCGAGAAGTCTTTGGTAGTGAGTAATCACAATGAAACTTCTATCTGGTGTCCGCATCGCGTTTACACCTTTAGAAACCACACGAAGAGCGTCTATGTCTAGCCCTGAATCTGTCTCATCGAGAATAGCGAGTTTAGGCTCTAACATAGCCATCTGAAAAATCTCATTGCGTTTCTTCTCACCACCCGAAAAACCTTCATTTACTGATCTGTCGCGAAGACGACCGTCTAACTCAACTAGCTCACCACATTCTTTAACTTTCGCTAAAAAATCCTTTCCCTTAATAGGATCTAATCCCTTATGTGCTCGCTTGCCGTTAAGAGCCGCGCGCATAAAATTAATATTGGATACCCCTGGGATTTCAACTGGATATTGAAAGGCCAGAAACAGACCTTCACGAGCTCTATCGCTGGCATCTAAGTCTAGTAAGTCTTTACCCTCAAATTCAACCGAGCCTTCAGTCACTTCATACAAGTCACGTCCTGAAAGGACCGAAGCAAGAGTGGATTTGCCCGAACCGTTAGGGCCCATAATAGCATGAACCTCCCCTGGCATAACTTCTAAGTCCAGTCCTTTAAGAATCTGATGCTCTCCTACTTGAGCGTGTAAGTTTTTTATCTTTAACATGTCGTTTATCCTACGCTTCCTTCTAGTGAAATAGTCAGTAATTTTTGGGCTTCAACAGCGAACTCCATGGGGAGTTTATTGAGCACATCCTTTGCATAACCCTTAACGATAAGGCCTATCGCTTCCTCTTCCTCTATGCCTCTTTGTTGGCAATAGAAAATCTGATCTTCGCCGATTTTAGAAGTTGTAGCCTCATGCTCTATCTGAGCTGTAGGGTTACTTGCTTCTATATACGGGAAGGTGTGTGCACCACATGTACTAGACATAAGTAGTGAGTCACAAACTGAGAAATTTCTTGCGTTTTCCGCACTCGGGAGAATCTTGACAAGGCCACGATAGCTGTTTTGGGAATCTCCAGCTGAAATCCCTTTTGAAATAATGGTAGAACGGGTTCGCTTTCCGATGTGAATCATCTTCGTGCCTGTATCAGCTTGCTGCTTATTATTAGTGACAGCCACACTGAAAAATTCGCCGATGCTATCATCCCCTTTGAGGATGCAACTTGGGTATTTCCACGTTATCGCAGAACCAGTCTCAACTTGTGTCCAACTAATCTTAGATTTTCTATGGCATATACCTCGCTTAGTAACAAAGTTAAATACACCCCCTAATCCGTTTTTATCTCCTGGGTACCAATTCTGTACCGTGCTGTATTTCACTTCGGCCTCATCAAGGCTGATAATTTCTACAACGGCTGCATGGAGCTGGTTTTCGTCTCTTTGTGGTGCAGTACAGCCCTCGAGATAACTCACATAACTTCCCTCGTCAGCTATAATCAGAGTGCGTTCAAATTGTCCCGTCCCTTTCTCGTTAATTCTGAAATAAGTACTGAGCTCCATTGGACACCTTACCCCTTTAGGGATATAACAAAATGATCCATCTGTAAATACTGCTGAGTTAAGTGCTGCGTAATAATTGTCTCGTTGTGGAACTACAGTCCCTAAGTATTTACGCACTAAATCTGGATGCTCTTGAATCGCTTCTCCAAGTGAACAGAATATTACCCCCAGTTCACCTAATTTTTCTTTAAAAGACGTTCCCACACTCACGCTGTCTATTACGAAGTCTACTGCAACTCCACTAAGTCTTTTCTGTTCCTCTAGGCTGATACCTAGCTTTTCCATAGTCTTGAGTAGCTCTGGGTCAACTTCGTCTAAAGAGCCGAGTTCTTTCTTCTTTTTCGGAGCTGAATAATAGCTGATGGCTTGCAGGTCGGGCTGTTCATATTGTATGTGTGCCCATTCTGGTTCTTTCATTTTAGACCAAACCCTAAACGCCTCAAGCCTCCATTCTAAAAGCCAAGCCGGCTCGTTTTTCTTTGCACTAATAATCCTAACAACGTCCTCAGACAGTCCCGGGGCTATCGTGTCGGATTCAATATCCGTGGTAAACCCGTACTCGTAACTCTTTCCTGTTACTTCGTCTAGTAGTTTATCTTCTTCTGTTTGGGCCATATCAAAAATATCTAATAATTAATGATCTTAAAGCGAAAAGCTCTCGCCACAACCACAAGTGCGATTTGCATTGGGGTTATAAAACTCAAACCCTTTTCCGTTTAAACCCCCACTATATCTCAGTTCGGTGCCCACTAAGTACAGGAAGCTCTTTTTATCGACGACAATCTTCACACCTTTGTCCTCAAATTCTTGATCGCCATCCTTACTCTTGTTGTCGAAGTCCATTTCATACATAAGTCCACTACATCCACCTCCTTTTACACCCACCCTCACGAAGCTCCCGTTAGGAAGGCCCTCTTCATTTAGAAGTTTTTCAACTTGAACTTTTGCTGAATCGCTAACTGTAATCATTTTGCAAAAATACCTAGAAAAGGGGATAGCACCGCACCTTATCAAGACTTATTCTAAATAACCCGTGATTTATTTTTCTTATGACTTACTCTAACTGCTTTTTGAGAATGAAAGTGCATCTTTGGGGTATGGCTTCTAAGACCAGACAGAAAAAGAATAGACTACCTGCTTCACAAGCAACAACTACCTTCACAACGGTCGTGGGCATGACGCTTACCCTTGTGTTAATAGGGATTCTTGCTGTAGTGAGTTTATTAGGGTCGAGGTGGGAAAAACAATTAAGGCAAGAGGTGAGGATACAAGTCTATTTTCAAAGAGACCTAGATGATCAGGTGCTGAAAGCTGCCATTTCAGGTGCTGAAACGGATGTCGCAGTGGCTGAAGCTACTTACTTAGACCCTCGTGAAGAAGCTGAGAAATTAGAGGTCGCACTTGGCGAGGATTTCATTGATTTCCTAGGTTATGTGCCCCTCCCACCTGCTATGGATATTAAAGTTAATCCCGAGTGGGGAACAACTGATAAATTAGCCGTTTTTACTGAGCGCCTTAATAATATCGTGGGTGTTTCTGAAGTTGTTTGGCAAAATCATCTGCTCGAGAAAATTGAAAGCACCATAAACAAGCTCATGTTTCCACTGCTATCACTTGCTGGAATATGCATGCTTATTGCGCTTGCGCTAATGAATAATACTGTAAGACTCACGGTCTTCGCGAGGAGGTTTCTAATCCGGAACATGCAGCTCGTGGGTGCGCGCCCCAGTTTTATACGAAGACCCTTCTTGAAGCAGGGCCTTCTTTTAGGAGTCACGTCTGGCACTCTTGCTTTCGCGCTTGTTATGAGTGGGCTGGCCGCACTGAACTCATCCGGACTAAGTTCTGGCATAATCCTCAACTATGAATTAATGGGTATTTTAGCTGGATCTTTAATAATAACGGGTGGCGGCTTAGGAGTTATATCAACAGCGCTGGCTGTAAACCGCTATCTAAGACTCGATGTAGGACAACTACATTAGATTAATTTCGCATTCATGACTGATTCAAATTCAAATTTTGCCTTTTCGAAATCTAATTACATCTGGTTAGGTGTGGGGTTGGTTTTATTAGTTACTGGTTTTTTATTAATGAGCGGTGGTGGATCCGATGATCCAACTGTGTTTAATGCCGATGAGATTTTCAGTTTTAGGCGCATCAGCTTAGCCCCGTTAACTGTTCTTGCAGGTTATGGCACCATCCTGTACGCTATTCTTAAAAAAGCATGATTTTAGGAGCCTTTGAGTCAGATCTTTGGGACATCCTTGTTTATGGTTTGCTGGGACTGGTACAAGGTTTAACCGAATTTCTTCCTGTTTCTAGCTCGGGTCACTTAACGATCTTAGGAAATGTTCTGTCGACATACGATGGCGATAAAATGTCTTTTGCAATCGTGGTTCATTTCGCCACAGCATTAAGTACCATTGTTGTTTTCCGGAAGGACATAGCAGAGCTAGCAATAAATTTTTTCAAGCCCAATGAAGAAGGCGGGTTAGCCGCTAGAAAGTATGTGGGATTACTTGCTATTAGCGCCATTCCTGCAGCCATCATAGGCTTCACTCTTAAAGATTCAATAGAAGGACTGACGGGTTCTCTGTTCGTAGGGTTCATGCTAATAATTACCGCGGCCATTCTATTCGTTTCTCAGAAGATAAAAGTCGAATCTGGAAAGCCCTTGAGCCCCATTAATACTGCAATTATCGGAATAGCCCAAGCTTTCGCCATGTTACCAGGAATTAGCAGATCGGGCAGCACCATTGGGGCTGCTATCCTTCTCGGCATCTCGCGTGCAGAAGCCGCTAAATTCAGCTTTCTCATGGTCCTCCCTGTGATTCTCGGCGCCACAGCCCTCGATCTCAAAGACGTCCTAGCTGAGCCAGCAGCTCAAGCTGTTCACCACGCACCTTACTCAGCTTATGCTGCAGGGTTCATTGCCGCTTTCGTCTCTGGATTATTCGCCTGTAAGTGGATGATAAAACTCGTGAAGGGCACTAACCTCAATTGGTTTGCCGTTTATTGTGGAATCGTGGGATTAATTACCATTCTCGCTCATACATAGATCATGAAAACACAACTCACCCTCTTTTTATCTGCACTCATATTATTCACAGGATGCGTAGAAGTTACGTTCCCAGAGCCCATGCCTATGAATAGGCGCTCATTAACATGTTTCCCTACTGCTTGGCAGGGGGTATGGACAGCGGTTGAATCGGAATCAGAGACTGAAACCATTACTATAAGTTCGTCACAGATCGAGCTCGGTGACGATCTCCTATTATTAGGTGAAAATGCCATGGTTAGGAGATTTTCCGGTTATTTGGTTTTGAGCATCTCCTCAGAAGAGAATGAGGGTAGGTGGCAGATATACCTTGGGGAAATAACTCAGGGCGTGCTTCACGTTTACACCTTTGATGGAAATGACGAAGAAAAAGTTAAGATATGGGAGCTTGTTCTAGGTGAAGAAGGCGTTGAATGGGTTGCTGAAAGCGTCGATGATTCTGAGTTGAAGGAATATCATTTGAATCCTGAAAACAATATTGCTTTCAGAGAGTTAATCACTAAAGGAGGGCTTTCTTCGATAGGCAATTATGTGAAATGAAGAAAAAACGGATAGCTTTTCTGCTTATAGGTGGGGTTCTACTTTTAGTGGGGGTTATCTCTGTCTTTGTATTTATCAGTGGCGACTCTTGGAAGTTAAAAGCCGTGGAGGCTATTCAAAGTAGGGTAAACACTGAGCTTGTAATTGGGGCTGTAGATATCTCAATTTGGTCTGAATTCCCTATGATAAGTGTCGATTTATTAGATATTAAAATCCTTGAGTCTAATATCACAAACACGTCTAGCGAGAATTATTTATTAGAAGCAGGGCGACTCGGAGTAATGTTTTCCTTGTGGGAAGTTATATTCGGTGAGCCTATTATAAGGTCCTTAGCACTGGAGGCTGGAAGGATAAATTTATCTGAATTTATCGATGGCAGTTGGAACACCCAAGTACTAGTGCCCCGCAATGATTCTACGAGTACTTTTTCCATCAATTCTATAGAGTTCATCGACATTGATTTGAGTGCGGGGTTGTCAAACGGGGATAACTATCAGGGGCATATTTCTCATAGTGAAATTACTGAGAGCAGCGTAGTTGTTTCCTTCGATGACCTTCTGATTAATGGTCTCGCAACAGCAACCCAGCCTCTATACGGTTATCTCGAAATAGACATCGAGGGTGAGCTTTCTGCTGGATTAACTGCCATAATTCAAGATGGGGTAGTAAATGATCTATCCGTAATAGGGGTTGTAAATATAAATCCCGAGTTTCAGTGGACAGCCGAGTGTAAAATTAACCGCATCACCATACAAAAACTTGAAACCCTCCTCAACGACCCACAACTAATTCGAGGTTTTTCATACGATGGCGCTGCCTCCGTCAGTATAGACGCGACACCTAAAGTGATGAAGCTAGACGTACATTTCCCCGAAGCTCATTTCGCTTTAGCACCCTCGATTACAGGGTTGTCCATGAATAAAACAGGTCGGGTAAGTTCTGAATTACACATCGTTCATTCTTTTAAAAGCTCTACAACCAGCTTGCAAATAAAATCACTTAACGCAAACTCTAATGGTTTAATCTTAGCGGTTTCAGGCGCTACTGCAGACATAAAGTCAAATGCTTTATCACTTGCCGGTACAGCAGAACTTGATTTAAGCTCGAAATACACCAGCTGGGTTCCCTCTCTTAGCGGACCCGATATGATTGCATTACCTAATAGTGGCGTTATTAAACTCAGTGGACGTATGTCCATTTCACCTTCATCAACTTTTGCCTACGAAGATATCTCCATAGAATGTGAGCACTTGAGCGGTGCCTTAAATTCCTCGCCTTACACCCTCGATAATATTAGACTAGGAGTCAAATCAGATAAGTTAGAAATAGATAATATCAATTATAATTGGGCGGGTAATATCGGTGTTTTTCAAGCTTCGATTAATTCTCTTTCTAGAGTTGTTGAGGGTGGAGAGGTGAAGGGAAATGTCGGTATTGATGCAGAAAGCATCGTTATCGATTCTATAATGTCCTGGTGGGAAAACCTCTCTGATACTGAAGAAACAGACGATATCGTTTTTCTTCCTCATGGCTCAAGACTAGCTTATCAAATCAATTCCACTAATTTATATTGGGATGGGTTAGAATGTCGAGCTTTCAATGCCTTAGGGAATATTACACCTAAGAAAGTGAAGATAACTCACGCAAAAATAGAAGGTTTGAGCGGGTCAGCTAGGGTGGACGGTTCTGTTAGAGTCAGTGGTCCTGGCTTAATAATGGGGCTCTCTGGCACCACGACTGATATTTCTGTTAAGGACCTTTTTAGGACTTATAATAATTTTGGCCAAACCGTACTCCGAGCTGAACATCTCAAAGGGATGGCTAATGTGGCTGGAACCATTCATTTAGGTTGGGATAAAAGTGGTGAGTTTTTGTATGAAGAAATAGGCGTGGATCTTGATGTGAGTATCTCTAACGGAAGGTTAAGAGGGCTTGAGATGTTTAATGATGTAGCGGATTACCTTAAAGCTCATAGGTTAGTAGCGCCTCTAGTGGACCCTGAAGATTTAAGATCAAGGCTTTCAGATATAGAATTTGATTACCTAGAAAGCCCTATAAGAGTTGCTGGTTCTGTGACTGAAATTCCATTTCTCAATATTCACTCTTCTGCTATGGGTGTCAGCATAGAGGGCATGCATGAGTTTTCTGGGAAAATTAATTACACTTTGGGGTTTGCTCTAAGGGACTTGAAAGATAATAAACAGGGTGACTTTGGGGATATTCAGGATGATGGATTAGGTAATATGTTCTTTTTAAGTATGGACGGGACATTAGATTTACCTGAATATGGGTATGATAGGAGTGCTGCTAGAGAACACCGAAGGAAGTCAATCGCTGCAGAGGTAGAGAGGATTAAAAATTCATTAAGAGGGGAAGGGACTGATGAGAAAGAATCACCTGAGAGTGAATCACCAGAAAACGAAGAAGAGGAAGAGGTAAAAAGCGAACCTGCTGAAGAGAAAAAAACTAAATCTAAGCAACGTAACAACAATAATCAGCCATCAAGTTTAGATGATGAAGATGATGAAGATTTTTAAATTGCGTATGTATCTTTGTTGCTGAAGTCATCCGTTATGGAAACAGAAAAACACATACCACTGAAATCGTTAGCAAAACAGCTAGAGGAGGGTGTTAACGAGTTATCAAATGGTGAGGTCTCAAATAAATCTCTGTTAGAATTACAAATTAAATCTAGAGATTTATACGAACGCCTTACTGTGCTAAGACATAAGGCTTATGAAGCCCTTGCGTTAAGAGAAGAAGAGGGTGGGGAATATGATTTGATATCAGAATCACAGGTAAACTTAATTGATTCTATTGCTGAGGTTCATTCGGAGTCGTTAGTTGATAAGCATCAAATGCTACCTCTATCTTCAGTCGGAGAGGGTCTTACAATAATTGAACGAGCTAATTTTACTTCGGTACTATTTTCAAATAGCGATGTTTCCTTTAATGACATGCTTGACGCAGTTGATGATTGTCAGAATCCAGAAGAAGCTAAAGACGTTTTTCAGGAAGCAATTAATCCCTCTGGACCTGCAGAAGATGTAGCTCTTGCGCGCGCCACCTTTGAACAACGCATTCCTAGAATCTTCGTTAAATAATGGAGTACGGAAGGTTAGATATCGTCCCAACGCCTATAGGAAACTTACAAGACATTACAGAGCGCGCAAAAGAGGTGATGAAAAATGCCGATCTAATCTTAGCAGAGGATACCCGCACTACCGGAAAGTTGCTCAGGCATTTAAGCATTGACACCCCCACTCGTTCATTTCATCTACATAACGAGCATAGAGCCGTAGAAGCAATTGTAGATGCTATCAAGTCAGGAGCTAATTATGCATTGTGTTCCGATGCAGGAACGCCCGCAATTTCTGACCCTGGATTTTTACTTGTTAGAGCATGTGTCGAAGCGGATATTGTGGTGAGTTGTTTGCCCGGTGCAACTGCTTTCGTTCCTGCTCTAGTAGTCTCTGGACTGCCATGCGACCGATTTGTGTTTGAGGGGTTTTTACCTCATAAAAAAGGGCGTCAAAAACGTCTTCAAGCAATTATTACCGAAGAGAAAACTGTCGTTCTGTACGAATCTCCTCATAGAGTGATTAAACTTTTAGAAGAGCTGGTGAAATACAAGTGTGGCGATAGAAGAATAGCTCTGTGTAGAGAGCTCAGCAAACTCCATGAGGAGATTATTCGGGGTACAGTAGAGGATGCTTTACAGCACTTTAAGGAGAAATCCCCGAGAGGCGAGTTCGTAGTAGTACTTGCAGGTGTTTAGAAAATTACTCCGTGTACCTGGCTTACCCTTTTTATAGCAACAAGCGTTAGACCTGCTGGAGCTTTAGGGATTTTTCCATGGCCACTGATAAGCATTCTCTTCATTCCTAACCTTGCAGCTTCTGCCATTCTGGCATCAAGCCTCGCTACCGGTCTTATCTCGCCACTTAATCCCACTTCTCCGGCGAAACACGTGTCTCGATCTAAAGGAAGGTCTAGGCTTGATGAAAGAATGGCTGCTACTACAGCTAAATCGTTTGCTGGGTCGATAATTTTTAACCCTCCCGCAAGGTTCAGGAAAACATCAAAAGAAGCGAGTTTAAATCCACAACGCTTCTCTAAAACAGCAAGTAACATATTCAACCTCCTAAGATCAAATCCTGTACCGGATCTTTGAGGTGTACCATATACAGCTGTGCTGACTAACGCTTGGACTTCAACCAAAAGAGGTCTTACCCCTTCTAGACTTACAGAAATAGCAGAGCCACTAGACGCATCGCCAGCATCGCCTAGCAGCACTTCGCTGGGGTTTTCAACGGCTATCAAACCATTGCCCATCATTTCATAAATTCCTAGTTCTGAAGTCGTACCAAACCTATTTTTCAAAGCTCTCAACATCCTATATGCATGGTTGCGATCTCCTTCAAATTGCAGAACGACATCGACCATGTGCTCTAAAACTTTAGGACCAGCTAGGGAACCCTCTTTAGTGATATGTCCTACTAGAAATACCGGGAGGTTACACGACTTTGCAAAGGCTGTGATCGCAGCTACGGACTCTCTTATCTGTGAAACAGATCCAGGTACTCCGTCGACATCGGGTTGGTCGAGGGTTTGGACTGAATCAATCACAAGAGCAGAATACTCATCCTCTTGCAGGGCTGAGAGTATCATAGGAACCCTAGTTTCTGGCAAAATCATTAGGGTTTCTGGAACTGCTCCTATCCTCTCTGCTCTCATCCTTACCTGCTCAGGACTTTCCTCCCCACTGACATACAGGACCTTCTTATTCGAAGCGCTTATGAGCATAGCTGCTTGGAGCATAAGGGTCGATTTTCCTATTCCTGGCTCTCCACCGAGAAGCATCAAAGACCCTGGAACTACTCCACCACCGAGGACTCTATCTAATTCTGATTCTCCAGTAGAAAGGCGGACTGTTGCGTCGAGCTTTACGTTAGCTAATGGCTGCGGGGTGGGCGCGACTATTCTGTTAGATAAAGTAGATGTTACTCTTCTATGGGCGCGTTTACCTGAATCTGAGATAACCGTTTCAACCTGTAGAGTGTTCCATTCCTTACATGCAGGACATTTACCTACCCATTGTGCAGTTTTCGTTCCGCAATCTGAACATACATATTGGGTACGTGATTTAGCCAACCTTAGTCTGTTTATCTATCTCTAAAAATAGTAACTGTTCCCTTGTGCTCAATCCCGTTGGGAAGGAGTAGAGTGAACCAGTACGTGCCGTCCGCAGAACCTGCGCCATACCACATATCATCGTTTGAGTAATCAAAGTCTTCGTAAACTAAGTTGCCCCATCTATCAAATACGCGTAAGAGGACGTCATCGTAATTTTCTAGACCTTCTATCTCAAACGCAATATTATCGTCATCTCCAGTGTAGGGCGTAAATACATTTGGAATCATGATTTCACAAAAGTCAATTAGTACGTCCTGGGTCATAGTAGCACCCCCACACGGAGTCTCTGTAGCTCCAGAGATGGTAATCATCTGTCCCCAGCAGTCGTCGAAAGCTGATTGAGAACTTACAAAGGTGTTATCGGGTCCAGCAGGGAAGTATGTGTTTACTCCACCACAATCCGTCCACCAGCTGAAATCACTGTATGAACTAGGTCCGGGCATTATGGCATTTAGATTAAAGTAATATGGAATCTCTGGGCACATTAATAAAATTGGATCAATAAATATCTGATCTATGAGGTTGATTTCCGGATCAATCGTGGGTGTCTGGCCTATGTACAGGAAAACACAGTGCTCTGTTGAACCACATCCATAAGGATCGGTGA
>CAWVZZ010000008.1:0-21771 GCA_963934745.1 uncultured Flavobacteriales bacterium
GGGGATGTAACATCAACTATCCATTTATCAAACTGCCATTGATCTGTAGCAGAAGCCTTAAAAATAAGTGGAGCATCAACTATCAGTCCGCTAGTCCAGTAATCATCTACATAAGCGGTATTCACAACCGTTACTGCTCCTGCACCAGACGGCTGTATTTCAACCTCAAGCTCCACATGTTCAATGTAGGAGAAATGTGCGGTTACGTTACCGGGCAAATTCACATCAAGAGTTGCATTCACTGAATTCATGTCTGGGCCTATAGTATTATCTTCAGGAGAAGAAGTCCAGTGTGAGAATTGCCACCATTGTCCAGATGTTGCTGCCTGCAAGGTATGACCACTAACCGCTAGGGTTTCCGTTGATGGGTAAGTAGGAATTAAAACACCATTTAAGAGAATAGACCCAGCACCTACTGGCTCAACATCAAAGACTATGTCCTCAGGCGGTACAGGAATCCCGAAATGAGCGATCACTGACAAGTCTCCCTCTAATTGAACAGACCATTCATGCTCTGCAGGATCTGCAAGCACAGCTGTCCCGGATGAAATTTCCCAATACAGAAATTGCACTCCATAATTTTCTTCAGCGGTTAAATTCACAGCAAGCTCCTCAAAATACCAGCCACTAAATGGAGCGTCTGATGGAGTAATTACCACAGTATTAATCTCAACATCACCTTGACCCACAATTTCAATAGTTAGAGTTACTGGCGTCACGTCGTAACAATCTTCCATTCCACTTAGCAGCGATGATTCGCATCTATCGTCTATGAAATCACGTAACTGTTGAATCTCAACTTGCCAGCCTGCAACCGTTCCTCCCCATGTCGCACATTGTCTAGGCATTTCCGGCTCTATGACGAGAAGCATACTATCTAGTACTGTATGCATATAATCACAAGTGAAATATGTGTTACCTAGATCAGCCCATCTGTTAACGTAGGTAGCAAAGAACTCTTCGTTGTCCATAAGAGCATTTAGAACCGGAATATGACCTTGCCCGCCTACATTTCCCATTGATTCGGGGTTACATGGGTCAGCATCAGGACTGGTGTCAGGAACTCCTGTATAGTTTATATAATGCCCGAAAGATGCGTCCATGTCCCAAAGTGCATATCTCCATCTCTTCGCTCCTCCATCTGGATGTCTTCCTCTCCACCATGCTGTATTCCAATTCAGCCAATCCATACATACGACGTAGCTATTCAAGATGAAGTAATCTATCAGACTAAGGGTATTAAGTTGAGTTTCTGCATACGCATAATTAGCAGCATCTGTCATATCCTGTGTCGTCGTGAAATTCACGAAGTCATACCAGTCATCTCCATCTCCATATTCTTCCCAAGTACCGCCCCATGTTTTTAAGAAATCAACAAAATGTCTAGGCTGATCGTAATATTCAGTAGTGAAATCAGTATCATCAACCTTTTCGCGATAATCATAAACGCCCCAGTAATTACCGTTGAGATAGACAATACAACTTTCACTTGTTCTCTCATCTAACTTCAAACCAGCTAAATGACTCAAAGTATGAACATATGAATCTCGAATATGCGCCCCTGGTTCGTGTGGGTAGTTATCGTTCGCCGCTGCTTTAAAAATTATTCGCTGAAACTCGTCTCTGTTTTTCTCGGTAAACAACTGTGCTTCTATGGCGAAGTCGTAACCCATTTGATCTCTAGTCACATAATCAAAGCCACGTTGACCATATGCATTTGAATCATTTCCGTGCTCATTACTGTCACCTGTAGCTTCAACCCGGAAAGTTCCGTCAGCGTTGAAAAATTCTATGTGCATGGGTTCAGCACCTCCATTAGGCCAAGCACCATCCTCTTGACCGTTACCACTAACAGAGACTACAGGGATAGTATGAGAGTCTACACCAGTGAAGTAGGTGTTGGTAGCTATATAACTAGGTGCTTCGTTTCCAGAAGGGTCGTAACAAACAGCTCTGACCACAGTAGTTGTGTTGATAGCAAAAGGGCCTGTATATAAGGTACTTCCACCATCAGGAGCGTAACCATTAATTGTGTACCTGATATCATAACCTGCTGGGATATTAATTGATAGGTTTAAACCTCCCATGAAAAAACCGGATTCGTTACCGAACGTAGGTGTAGGTGCATATACACTGTACATGTCCAGCGCATTGTTTGAAGCTTCAGCTGTAGGATTTGTACTTATCTCCCAAGTAGGACCACCATCTGAAGTACGCGCCCAACTGTGGTTTGCCTGTGTAGTAATCACATCAGAAAGATAAACGTACTGTTCGAGTATAGTTCCAGAAGGGTCACTGAACATAATAGCCTCACCCTGGCATTGGTTTACCTTGAAATTCGTGTTTAAGTTACCTCCCATATACAGGTTAGGTAAAAGCTCACCTTCTCCAGAACACATAACTAGTAGATACCCACCTGCCGGAACCATAGTGCCTGCAGGTATTTCAAACTTATCCGGATTTGATGGATTGTCAGAAATAAAATATCCACCTATATCTACTGCTATAGCATCTAGATTGTAAAACTCAATAAAATCCTCATTATCTCCTCCGACATTAAGAGTGTAGTTTGAGCAAGAAAACTCGTTAATTACAACTTGTGCATCTATACCTATATAAAAAAATACGAGTAATGATGCCGTAAGGGTTTGGCGAACTATATTCATAAACTGTCCCACTTTAGATATTATTTAACTTCGAACCTTCCTGTCCAAGGAGCTGCTTTAGAGCCTGTAATACGATAAATATATACTCCTGTCGTTAGATCTCCTTTCTGAAAAACATGCATGTTTCCGGAAGTTGATTCTAATCTAACTAATCTCCCCTTGGCATCAAGGACTTCTAGTTTCATCGGCTCTCTCGAAGGGTTTGGAAAAGTAAGTGTTGCAATATTTATCATAGGGTTAGGCATGAACTGAACCTCTCCTTGAACTAAACCCTCTGGAGAAACTGCACTGACGCAAGCATCTATAATATTTAAGAGTGTATTGTGATACTCTTCGTTAACCACATCTACGACATCCAAAAGGCAAATCTCATCTTCGACATTAAGCCAGTATAAACGTACTAGCGGAGTCCACTCGTAGAATTTCATCATGCTTTCACCTTCATAACTTAGCCCTATCACCTCTGAACCTCCCGGAACAAATGAAGGATCTATAGAGTAGTTAATAACATCAGCTAAAGAGATAGCTTGACTGATTTCAATACCACTAAATTCTAACTGATATCCCACAATTCTGTTATTAGGATTTAATACATATACATCCAAATACCCTTGTGACCAGTTTATATCACCAATCTTAAAGTGTGTCGTGTCATAGATATTCGTAATCTCCACTAAAGGAAAACTACACTTGTCGTGCACTCCGGTGCTGTCAGGGTGAGTATGTGATTCATTCCAGTATTGACAACGTGACATTAAGGCCGCATCTGAAACGGTGATGTCGTCGTCTTGATCAATATCAGTACAGGTAGCTACTGCAACATCATCTCCTAAAATCCCTTCAACATAAGCAACAGCGTCTGTGTATTCTTGTAAACCATTATAATCAAGATCGCCAACTAGTCCTGTGCCATTACAATCTCCATTACAATCTGAAGAAGCATTTCCGAAAAGTGTGCCCTCACAGTCGTAGAAAGGTTCACAATCATTAAAAATATTTACAACTAGCTCTCCTGTACTTCTATCAAAATTGACACATACAGAAGCGTAATTGTTAGTATAGTCAGTTTCTTCTCGTCCTAGAGCGTCTGGAATAAAGTCCCAATTAGCTCGAACAATTAAGAAGTAAGTACCATCATCTATATTAGTAACGTCAATCCATTGGCAACTTAGACCACTTGAGTAAATATCTCCACAACCAGCAGAGATACCCATAGTACTACAGCCATACTGACCTGTTCCTCCTCCACTACATTCTAAATCCATCACACAGAATCCATTCTTAAATCCGATAGGAATATATGTACCATCTAATTCGAAAAGATCATACTTTGCATATCCTTTGTGGTGCCAGTGATTGTGGCAATCTGCAAATTCAAATTGATCGTTATTTGATGCTGGTTGACCTATGTAATAATCAAGATCACCTATGTTTTTAATGTGAGTCGTGAAACGAACTATTTCACGAGTACCGAAACCATTCAAACAACCTTCGTTGATGTAACAGTCAGACTCAGACACCTCCATCGTTGTTGGATAAATGCTATTTACAATCGCTTCTCCTACTACAATTAAATCTGGACCTGTACAAGCTGGATCACCTGGGTAAATACATGAGCCATTATCAACCTCGGCACTTGGGTTGTAGTTGCAAGCTTCAGGATCAGTACATCCAACTGGTGGACCAGCGTAAGTAAAAATCCAATCCCAATCTGCTTCACAACCACCTTCAAACGAAGCCCAGCGTATCCAATACGTTACACCTCCTTCCAGAAGCATAGTCTGAGAAGCTTCGTCACCGCAACCGCCCTGATCATCATCATAGTAAATTGTTCCTTCGTTAGAGTCATTGAAATTCGCCATGTCGCAGTATTCATAGACGTATAGACGTGTATCACATCCTGTTCCGCAACTACTAAAGTCGTACATGCCATTAGATTCTGGAGTAAAAATATACCAGTAATCATCACCTGGCTGAGTTATAACATCACCATCCTCATTAGGCTGATCTAATACCACCGCATCATTACAAGTGTTTCCAGGCGCGCAATCGAACAGAACCTGGTCACCAAAAGAATAATTACCACCGGAGCCGACCTCTACACCATCTAGATAAAGCCAATACCCACCAGGCTCATTAATACCGTCACCGAAAGAATCCTGAATTTGAAAATTAAAACAAGGAAACTCCTCTTCCGTCTCCACACATAAAACAAATTCACCATCTCCCCCGTCTTCTATCTGTTCACCTCCAACTGAAAGAGCCCAAGAAATCTCATCTGGAAAAGCATCTGGAATGATTACAATAGTGACTTCAGTTTCACCGTCAATACATTCTGTTTGAGCTTGAACAAAAGAAGCCCCAAGAAGAAAAAAGGCATAAATCCAAACAACTCGCCGAGTCGTATAAATAAGAACTTTCATAAATGTTCGTTTAGGTTTCAACTAACAGGTTACATGTTGCAAATTAGCACACAACAGATAAACTACGAAATAATAAAAAGGTTGCATAAAAGGATATGTATCTTCGCAAAAAAAAAGAAGATGTCACATCACGAAGAACCAGAACAAAACGAAATTGGAGGACCGGTAGTTTTCGCACTTATTCTAGCCGTGTTAGTTGTTCTAATTATTAGCTTTTTATAGACGTCGTCATTCGACTATAGTCATCTCTTCTACAAGGTGGCCTGCACCAGCATAGTGATCTATGACCCAGAGTACATATCGGATATCAACCATGATATTCCTGCATCTCGACTCGTCAAATAGAATATCACTCATGGTACTCTCCCAGCTTCTATCGAAGTTGATTCCCACTAACTCGCCATCACCATTAATTACTGGACTTCCTGAGTTGCCTCCTGTTGTGTGATTAGAGCCCGTGAAGCATACTACAAGCTCACCATTATCTGAGGCATAACGCCCCCA
This sequence comes from uncultured Flavobacteriales bacterium, assembly GCA_963934745.1. Taxonomy (GTDB): domain Bacteria; phylum Bacteroidota; class Bacteroidia; order Flavobacteriales_D; family Sanyastnellaceae; genus UBA974. Next base: position 5,594 of record CAWVZZ010000008.1, read on the forward strand.
ATTACCTTCGCGTAAGTCAGACACTAAATCTGTTGGGAGATCGAAATCCGCATCTCCAGGCTTGTATTTCTGTAGAATACCCTTTGCCGTGGATAGCGCATCGTAATGCATGCCATCATGTGGAGATGAACCCTCTACTTTGCCGTATGTGAGTCTAAGTGTAGAGTTCGCGTCTACGGGGAAAAGTCTTTCCGGAAAAAGCTCTCTTAGGCCTTTAGTGTATGATGCAGTCGCAGACTCAATAATTTGTTTCGAAGCACTATAGCCCAGTGCAATATCAGAAAAGTAGTTTTCTCGTAAACCTGAAATTAATAGTAGGGCTGGATCATTAAGGAGTTTTTTTATAGCTTTTAATTTTCCTTGTTTCAGTAACTCTTCTAACTCACTTGGGTTATCAAAGATTGATCTCTCATAGAAATCTTCAGCATATTCCACTCCTGAGTCAAAGCTTTTAAAATCTGACTTTATATCTTCTGACACTAATGACTCTGGCATGAAATCTAAGTAAGACCCTATTAACCCCCCAAGCAAGAGCTCATCAACGGCAGCATCATAATTCTTTCCGTAGTCTCTGTTAAAAGCCAGCAAGCCATCTAAAATCTCCTCATAATCTACCGATTCATAAATTTCCTCATAGTTCTCAATAAAGTCCTGAAACTCAAATGCGTGGTTTAGAATGTCTGGACCGTAATACACAAGTTCGATAAATAAAGTTCGGGCTTCCATAAAGGGGAAATATATCGCGTTAGCGTCTTGAATCGTGGGGATTACATCATCATAACTATCGTCAACAAACTGACTTGATCTTTCAGTGAACTCTCTTTCTAATTCTAATTTTTTACCTACTGCATTTAACTCTATCAACCCCTTTGACTGCCCTTCCCATTTCTTCCAGGCATTAGAAATACTGCTTTGTTTAGAAGCGTAAGCTATGTTGAGTTGGTCTGAAGAAGCACGAGCAGCATTAATAATTTCTAAACTGACGTCCCTCATTGCTATTCTCATCGGATTCAATCTTTCGACCACGTGCTCTACGGCATCAGAAGTTAGGTATTGCTCTGTGCTACCAGGAAACCCGAATATCATTGTGAAATCTCCTTCCTTAACACCCTCAATGGAAACTGGGAAATGGTGAGATGGCTGGTATGGCACATTCGACTCACTGTACTCTGAAGGCTTGTTATCAGAGTCGGCATATATTCTAAAGACACTGAAATCACCAGTATGTCTAGGCCATAACCAGTTATCTGTGTCTCCACCGAACTTACCCACTGCCGAAGGAGGCGCCCCTACTAATCTCACATCGTAAAACGTTCGCTTAGTAATTAAGAAATACTGGTTCCCGAAGTCAAATGCTACAACACGTCCCGTGAGTCCTGTGCCATTTGTGTACTCCTCTACTATCGCAGCAAACAGTTCTTTTTTGATTTCCAAAAGCTCCTTGCCCTCATAACCTTCAAGTGCTTGGGCTACTCTAGAACTTACATCCTCTATCCTATCTATAAAAGTTGCGTATAAATCTGGATTAGGCAATTCTTCTGCTCTAGTCATAGCCCAAAACCCATCCCTCAAATAATTATGTTCTACTGAGCTATGATATTGGATTTGGGAATAACCACAGTGATGATTCGTGAATAACAACCCTGCGGAGCTCACCATTTCTGCTGTGCATCCCCCATTAAAATGGACTACCGCATCCTTGAGACTGCTGTGGTTAATAGAATAAATATCCTCTGCGCTAAGTCTCAATCCCATAGCCTGCATCTCGTTTTCCAACACTTGCAACAAAGTCGGAATCCACATTCCCTCTTTCGCATACGACTCTTGAATAGGGAGGATTATATTTCCCATAAACAACAAGGTCGCTAATCTTAAAGCAACTATTCTATTGTGTATCATGATTGAATTTTACTAGCTATTACTGAATCACTGCTCTTGAGTGCCAAACTGACACTCCATTTCCATCCACTACTTCTAACATATAAATACCAGACTCATAATCAGAGGCCTCAAAAGTCGTCATAGGTAAAGCTGCAAATGATGTCACCATTCTACCACTAGCATCCCTGACGATACATGTAGAATTTTCTTTGACACCTTCGAAATTAAATGTAGCAACGTGAGATATAGGGTTAGGGTATATCGTCCACTCTTTAGTCCCCGATATATCGTCAATTGCCGCACAGTTCATTACTGTTACCACAATTGCATCTGAACTCTGACAACCATCATTATTAGAAACAGAAACTCCTACAACAGCTGTAGTCGCTAATCCTGGTTCAGTTTGCAGGATATACAACTGAGCTGTCGAACCATCTTGCCACTCGTAAGAATAATCACCCCCTGGCCCGAAAAATATATTCATATCTCCAGCACACATTTCCATGTCGGGTCCTAAGCTGAAAGGAACAATACCCATGTAAGGAATTTCAATATCCAGTTGTTCTGAACACCCTTCAGCATCAATTACCTGAACATTGTACCAACCAGACTCGGCTACTAATAGATCTTCACTGTCGAAATCAAAACCTTCTGGCCCACTCCAATCAATATCATACCCACCCGTACCACCTGTGATTGTAAGATCAATCCCACCGCTAGGGCCATCGGCACAAGAAGAACTCACAACTGAACTCAACTCGAGTAGCTCAGGATTTACTATTTCATAACTCGCGCTGAATGTCTCACCCGAACAGCCAGAACTCATCTCCACATTATACGTGCCCGGAAGCAACCCCGTTATCGTAGTTCCTGTACCGGTATAACCGAAAGGCCCAGTCCAAGTCGCAGACCAATCTAAACCTGTATTATAGGTGTAAATCATAATAGATCCATCGGGGTTGAATTCTGTTTCCAGAGCACAACTGATATCGTATGATGCTGATGTTATATATGGCTCTAGGGTTGAGGGAGCAACCGTTATCTCTGCTTCTCCAGTGGCTCCATACCACCCGTCGATTTGGACGAGGACCTGAGTGCCTGGCTCTAAACATGGCGTGTATGCTATACTAGCGTAGTTTGATCCCACGGCACAACCTGCATCGTCGTTAGCTCCTATTAATTCATATGTATCCCAGTTACCACAATCATCAGCTATCCAAAGAGCGATCTGTGTGTCAAATGTTGTGTTCTCATTACACAGTCTTGCTTGATAGTGGACTGACTCTTCAACTGTGAATGTCGCCCAAACAGAGACCGTAGCTCCACCCTCACACCATCCTCCCGGAGTGTTACAGCCTAAAGTCGGAGGTGCAACTTCAAAATATCCACTTGTAGCTCCCACTGAAGAAATCAATGACGGAGTACCATCTACTGCAACCTCTAAGGCATCGCATGAATTATCGTGTTCTATTAACACGTCTGTACTAACATCCAAAGTGAAGGTGTTACCGTAACCGGTTCCTTCAAAATATGCGGTTTGGTCTCCATTAATAAGAACCGTAAAGTCTGTTCCTCCATCTCCATAACTATCTACAAAAATTACATCCAGTTGAGAACCGGTAGTTACACATACTGAAGCTGTTGGATAAGATGTATTATTAGCGTAGTTCTCACCTTCTGAGGCTCCGCCGCCGTTGAAATCACAACCTACACCTTCGTTTCCGCCAGACATAAGAACCTCAGCTTCTCCACAGAATTGACCTACAGGGACTAACTCCCAATAAAGCTCATACGCCCAGTCGTCTGTATGGACTATTAATTGAACATAGGACTCGTCCTCAGCACATTGAGAGAAAGACGAAGTTTGAAAAGCGGATATAAAAAACAGGCCCGTTATAAAGAAAGGAATCAATTTTTGCATGTGTGCAATATAGTGCGACCTTTGCAACGATGATAATAATCCTCTCGCCTTCTAAGACTTTAGACCTCCTTTCTATCCCGGAAGACATAAATATAACACGTCCTGAATTTATGGATGAAGCTACCGGGTTGATGAAAGTTCTTAAGTCTTCTAATAAAAATGATTTGGCCCTAAAAATGAAACTCAGCGAGTCATTATTAATTACCGTTGATGCATGGCATAAAGATTGGAATGACACAATCAATGACGCATATCCCACTGCATTTACAATGAAGGGGGAAGCATTTAAGGCATTAAACATGCGAAGTCTTAGCAAGAGCGATCTGGCTTATGCCCAGGAAAGGCTCTTTATCCTCAGTGGGCTTTACGGTGCGTTACGACCATGCGACGGAATAAAACCATTCAGATTGGAGATGGGGCAGACATTCAAACCGGATAATGGTAGTGAGACTTTGAATAGATTTTGGGGTGAAAGATTAGTTAAATATTTCAACGAAAAATTAGGACGGGATCAGGTACTTATAAATTTAGCAAGTGATGAGTACAATAAGGTTTTATTAAAACCAACACTACAAGCTAGGGTAATCAATTTCGACTTCAAAGTGTCAACAGATAAAGGCCTTAAGAACATAAGTGTGTTCTCAAAACAAGCTCGAGGTGCACTCGCAAGATTCATAATCCGCAACCGAATTGAAAAAATTGAAAAATTGAAGAATTTTAACAACCTAGATTACAAGTTTAATCCCGAACTTTCGGGTCCAGAAAAATTTACTTTTATTAAAAAGACATGAAAATGAATGTGATTATCGCACTTTTACTCGCAGCTAGCATGAGCAGCTGTGACACCTCAACAGAGAAACTACCTATAACTAATAACAACATAACTTCTATGGACTCAGTATCATACGCTCTCGGAATTTTATTCGCTAATAACATTAAATCGGAAGGTCTAACTGATTTGAACCCTACAGACCTTGCTAGAGGCTTTGAAGCTGTGATGGACGGTTCAGCTACAATGACACCTGAGGAAGCAGATGGAATTGTGAGATCAGCAATGTCTGTTGTTCAAGAAGCTAAATCAGCTGTAGCTGAAAAAGACGGAGTCGAATTCTTAGCAGCTAATGCTTCGAAAGATGGAATTCAAGTGACTGAAAGTGGTTTACAATATCGACATGATGTTGTAGGTGACGGAGCAGCACCAGATGCTAACGACAAAGTAACTGTACACTATAGCGGCACTCTGATAGACGGCACTGTATTCGACTCAAGCTATGAAAGAGGAGAGCCTATCTCATTCCCTTTGAATGGTGTTATCGCTGGATGGACAGAAGGATTACAGCTTATGAATGTGGGCGGAAAAACTACTTTCTACATCCCACAGGAATTAGCATACGGTGCTCGACCTAACCCTAATGGACCTATTCCTCCATATGCAGCTCTAGTATTTGTCGTTGAGCTTCTTGAAGTTTCTGCAGTAGAGTAATCTGCTAGAACGTAGAGCGATCTACTAGAAAAACACCATAAGAATGTTTCCTCTAGAAAACGATGCGGTTGTCTTAGGATTATTAGCCGTGACTTTAGCGTGCATTTTTTATGCCTCTAGCCTACCACGGTTTAAGAAATTCTTTACATTCGTTCCGAGTCTTTTACTGTGCTACTTTATTCCTGCTGCATTCAACTCACTAGGTCTTGTAGATGGGGAAGCGTCGAGTTTATATTTCGTGGCTTCTAGATATTTACTCCCTGCCAGTTTAGTGCTGCTTTGTTTGAGCATTGATCTCAAAGGGATTTACAATCTAGGCCCAAAGGCCATCATAATGTTTTTCGCAGCTACTGTAGGAATCATAATCGGTGGACCACTAGCTTTATACATCGTAGGGCAATTCAACCCAGAGGTTTTCGGGGGTGATGGCCCTGAAGCTATGTGGAGAGGACTTTCTACTGTGGCTGGAAGCTGGATTGGAGGTGGAGCTAACCAAGCTGCATTGAAGGAGATATCTGAGACAATGGATCAGCAATTCTCCATCATGTTAATTGTGGATGTTTTCGTTGCGAATCTCTGGATGCCCTTCTTGCTATTCGGGGCTAGTCACTCTAAGAAAATTGACAAGTGGCTTAAGGCTGACAGCACCGCTGTAGACGCTTTGAAAGAGAAGGTTGAGAAGTACCAGTCAAGCATCGCCAGAGTTCCTTCTTTCACAGACCTTATGGTTCTAATAGGAATAGCATTCGGTGGAGTGGCCGTTGCTCACTTAGTCGCAGACACTGCTAGCGTAGGAATACAGAACTCATTCCAACATATTCTCAGCGTTAACCCTGCGAGCTTTGTTCAATATCTGTCTTCACTTGAGAAAGGCTTCTTCTGGATAGTAATCGTTGCAACAGCTATTGGAGTTACGCTTAGCTTTACTAAAATCAGGTCTTATGAGGGAGCCGGCGCAAGCAAAATGGGCTCAATATTTCTGTATATTCTTGTAGCTACTATTGGAATGAAAATGGATGTTGGCGCACTTATCACGCATTGGGATCAATACTCTTCAGCGATCATTATAGGTCTGATTTGGATGTCCGTTCACATCATCGTGCTGTTAACAGTAGCGGTCATTATCAAGGCGCCGTTCTTCTTCGTAGCCGTAGGCTCTCAAGCCAATGTGGGAGGTGCTGCTTCTGCACCGATTGTGGCAAGTGCTTTCTCTCCTGCCCTGGCTCCTGTAGGGATATTACTAGCCGTGCTGGGTTATGCAGTGGGCACCGTGGGCGCTATCATCTGCATGGAGTGGATGCATCTTATTTCTTAAAGAAGTGCCCCTTTACCACCCGCTTAGATTCTAAGTACTCTTCATTTTCTGGGACCAAACCCACAGTCAACGGCACCCTTTCCTCGACTTCTATATCCTGAACCTCGTCGAAGGCACCTACCTTATCTGGGTTATTTGTGAGTAGCTTGATTCTCTTCACTTTGAGATATCTCAGCACTTCTACAGCAGTCTCGAAAGAACGACCATCTTCTGGGTGACCTAGATTGACGTTAGCCTCATACGTATCTTGTCCTTCGTCTTGAAGGTTGTAAGCCTTTAACTTTTCTACAAGACCTATCCCACGGCCCTCTTGTCTTAAATAGATAAGCACTCCTCCCTCCTCTTGTATCTGAGTCATAGATGATGCCAGCTGTGCTCCACAATCACATCGCGACGAACCGAAGACATCACCAGTCATACACTCGCTGTGGACCCTAACAATTATAGTTTGTTCACTTGTAGGATCAAATTTATCAGACACAAGTGCAAGAGTAGGCATCTCACTAACCTCGCTTTCAAAGGCAAAAATTCTATATCCACCGAACTTAGTTGGGAGGCGAGATTCTACAAGTGGATTCATACAGCAAAGATACTTTGTCTAAAGTAAAATTAATGAAAGTCTTTAATAAGATTGCTTACATAATGCCTGCAAAAAAAAGCGCCAGTCCTTTCGGGCTGACGCTTTTCATTATCTCAATATCCTTAATGGACTTACAGGTCCGAACAAGCTTGTCCGAACGCTACGAGGAATTCAAGTAAATCAGCAGATCCAATCTCTCCGTCTCCGTTAGCATCGAATGGACAGTCACTCTCGCCAGTACATTCCTCAAAGACACAACTTCCATCATCGTTATTCGCATAAGGAAGAAAGTTCAGAGCCGAAGACTCAGTACATCCAGAAAGGATGCAACTACCGTCATCTGATGTGTTTATTGCGTCGTAGTTATCAGCACCTAAGTAAGTACATCCAGTAGCCTCACAAGAACCATCATCATCAGTAGCTACAGAGTTGTAGTTATCAGCATCTGGGTTAGTACAGCCTAAGATGATACATGAGCCATCATCAAAGTTAGCTGACTCATCATAGTTATCAGCCACAGGATTTGTACATCCTAGGTATTCACAAGATCCGTCATCATCAGTAGCATCTGAACTATAATTGTCTGCATCCATGTCAGTACAACCTGGCACTTCTAATTCATCACAAACTCCATCAGCATCACTATCGTTATTACATTCTCCTGAGCAATCGTAGTACATCTCAGAGTACTCACAAGATCCGTCATCAACTATCGCTGAAGAATCATAGTTACAAGCAGTTTCATCAGTACATCCAGAGCAGCTGCTATCATCACCACCACAAATTCCACAAGCATCTAGCGACAAACATGACCCGTCGTTATCAGTAGCATTTGCATCGTAGTTACAAGCAGACATATCAGTACAACCAGCTATCTCTAGCTCGTCACACACTCCGTCTCCGTCCGTATCGTTTACACAATTGCCATTACAATCAAAGAATTGATCAGCATAAACACAACCATCATTAACTATTGCATCAGCATCGTAGTTACATGCAACCGGGTCTGTACAACCAGAGCAAGTAGAGTCGTCCCCTCCACATTCACCACAAAGATCTAATTGCAAACAAGAACCATTGTCAAGTTCAGCCTCGGGATCGAAATTACAAGCATATTCATCAGTACAACCAAGAGTTCCTAATGGGAAGTCTAGCATGAGTCCTTCAGCGTAATGAGATTCTTGATTTGCATCTCTAATCTGAATATTGACTAGTGCACTCACCATTCCTGAAGTAGTAAACTGACCTATAAGAACTCTATTGTTCACTGGAACACCTTGGTCGTTAGCACCAGGTACCACGAAAATAGAACCACCAATGAATGTGTTAACGATAAAGTCACCACCAGAGTTGAAGTCAGCCATAGAAGTTAGAGCTGCGTCAAATGCACTATTGAGACCATCAGCATCTCCAGGCTCAGCACCGATAGTAAACCAACTATCATATTCTAAATCGGGGAAAGCTGCAAAAAACAATGGATTAACTGAACCACCGAAATCTGAACCAACTGCGTCATTGTAGAAGCCATTAGAAGCCGTTGAAGTCATCTCCCATGGGGTAGAGTCCGTACCATAAACAGCCGTTACCTCTACATCGTTAGAAACGAAGTTGCCGTAAAGCCTGTAAGTTGTTTGGCCTGTACCTATAGGGTTAGAGTTCACAACTTCATATGAAAGTCCGGTACAAAGTCCGTCTCCCCATGTACATGATCCATTATCATTCTCCGCAGTAGGATCGTAGTTCTCAGCCGATGGGTTCATACACCCTACAGCCTCTAGTTCATCACATACCCCATCTCCATCCTCGTCATTGATACAACCATCACAAGTGTAGAATTCTGAAGGGTATTCACATGAATCATCCTCTACTAATGCTTCAGAATTATAGTTACATGCTTCAGCATCTGTACAACCTCCACAAGAAGAGTTGCCTCCTTCACAAACTCCACAATCGTCTAATACAGATGATCCGCCCCACTCACCAGCACAATCCTGTTCACAGTCGTTTGAAGCGTCGTTATCACATGTATCACATTCGTCAGTAGTAGAATCTCCGTTAGCAACGCCTGCGCAATCTGCACATGATGTGTTATCACCTCCACAAACTCCACAATCATCATTCATCAGACAAGAACCATCGTTCATCTCAGCCGTAGGGTCGTAGTTACAAGCTGTAGCATCTGTACATCCCATAGTTACATCTGGGAAAGTGATAGATAATCCCTCTGCGTAGATTGACTCTTGTGCAGCGTTTCTATACTGTATGTTTACTAAAGCGTCAACAACACCAGAAGTAGTGAATTGACCAAGTAATACTCTTCCGTTCACTGGCACACCTTGATCATTTGCTCCAGGAACGACGAAAATAGAACCTCCAATAAAGGTATTCACAACAAAGTTGCCTCCAGAGTTAAAGTCAGCCAGGGCTGAGAGATTTGAATCAAATGCACTGTTAAGACCATCAGTATCGCCAGGTGCTGATCCTATAGTAAACCAACTATCATACTCCAGATTAGGGAATGATGAGAAGAAAATAGGATTAATTGTACCACCGAAATCTCCACCAACTGGGTCATTGTAAAAACCATCTGAAGCTGAAGACTCTAAAACCCACGGTTCCGTGTCTGTTCCATAAACCGCTGTTATCTCAACATCATTAGAAATGAAGTCAGCGTATAATCGGTAAGTGTGCTGTCCTGAGCCTAATGGATCAGAAGCAATGAGTTCGTACGAAAGACCTGAGAGTAAGCTTCCACCGAACACACAAGAGTTATCCTCGTAATCTGCTGAAGAATTGTAGTTCGTCGCTGAAGCATCCATACAACCTCCGGTTCCGACAACGATAGTCGCTACCATTCCTTGTGCAGCATGATTGCCTACTGAGCAGTCGTAAGAATATACACCTGGTACATTAAACGTATGTGCTCCAATACAAACTCCATTTGAAGCGCCACTGACTGGGTCTAGGTAAAAAGCTTCGGGGTTACCGAAAGAATCCCCCGTTATAGTATTTACATCTCCGTTAGCATTGTGGAAGCCACCTGTATTCATCCAAGACACAGTAGATCCTATAGCAACAGCTAATTGTTGAGGAGTGAAACTGTAGTTAGAAGCTTCAACTTCAAAATCACTGGTACACGCATCGTCATACTCACAAGAGCCATCATCTTCTGTGGCATTGGGGTTGTAGTTGTTAGCAGCTGGGTCTGTACAGCCTGGTGTAGCAACTTGAGGAAATGTGATGCAAATCCCTTCTTCGTTGAAGGTGTCCGTAGCAGCATTGTCCCACTGGAAATTTAAGCACATCTCTACTACGCCATCAGTTGTAAACTGACCTACAAGAACCCTTAAATCATCACCGGCTTCAGCATCAGCAGAAACATTAGGTATGAGGAAGAAAGAACCTCCTATAAAGGAATCAATTGTAAATCCAGAACCACCTTCAAATGCGGCGAACGCCACATCCATACCTACTTGTTGAATATCACTAGTTCCGTCAGAGTTTTCAGAACCTATTGTGAACCAGCTATCGTATTCCATGTCGGGGAAGAAATCGAAAAAAGCAGGGTTAATTGCTGTTCCTAGAGCAGATCCTAAAGCTGATTGGAAAAACGAAGTCGATACTGAAACAGACATTGGAGCAGTTTCCAATGCGTAAATCGCGACAAGCTCGTCTGTAGGGTTGTCGAATGTGGCGTACACTCTATAAACAGTGCCCTCGGGGGATTCAGAATAAACTTCACTTTCAAGTCCAACAAAGTTCGCATGAGAAATTCCAGCTGTCATTGCAGCGAGAACAAATAGTAAATAACGTTTCATTTAATTTTGATTTAGGATTCCTAGTCGTTTAATAGACGCAAATTATGCTAAAAAGTTGCATCATTGTTTATTACTCACCTACAATTGATTTCGGTTGACGCAATTAAGATCTTCGAATGCTTGTTTAAGTCTAGCTACAAATGCATTTTCCCCTTCTCTTAACCAAACACGAGGGTCGTAATATCTTTTATTAGGGACATCGTCACCATCCGGGTTTCCGATTTGGTCTTGAAGATAATCAGTCTTAGAAGCGACATAATCTCTCACACCTGTCAGGAAGGCCCACTGCATATCAGTATCGATGTTCATTTTAATCACTCCGTAGCCTATCGCCTCGCGAATCTCCTCGACAGACGAACCACTACCGCCATGGAATACAAAGTCCACTGGCTTATCGCCTAAGTTGTTTTTCTTTGAAATATACTCTTGACAATTTTTCAATATCACAGGCGTCAGCTCGACATTGCCCGGTCTGTAAACTCCGTGCACATTTCCGAAAGCTGCCGCGACAGTGAACTGATCGCTAACTGAATTTAACTCATCGAAAGCGTAGCTGATTTCCTCAGGTTGAGTGTACAATCTCGAACTATCTACATCAGTATTGTCTACTCCATCCTCTTCTCCGCCAGTAACACCCAGCTCGATTTCTAGATACATCCCCATAGGAGCTAACCTTGCGAGGTATTTCTTACAAGTACCGACATTTTCCTCTACTGACTCGTCACTCAAATCTATCATGTGAGAGCTGTATAGAGGACGTCCTGTTTCTGCAAAGTGCTTTTCGCTTGCTGAGATCAAACCATCCATCCAAGGAAGTAATTTCCTAGCACAGTGGTCCGTATGAAGAATTACTGGAACACCGTAAGCTTCAGCGAGTGCATTAACGTGATGAGCTCCAGCTATGGAACCTAGAATTGCAGCCTCTTGTCCATCAAGCTTCAATCCCTTTCCGGCATTAAATACAGCCCCTCCATTGGAGAACTGAATAATTACAGGGGAATTAAGATCCTTAGCTGTTTCAAGAACTGCATTTACAGAGCTTGACCCTATAACATTTACGGCTGGAAGAGCATATCCTCTACATTTCGCATCATCTAGTACAGCTTTGATTTCATCACCAAAAAGAACACCCGAACGGAAACGATTTGACATAGTAAGTATTTTTCATTGCGAAAATACTCCTACTTTAAAGCGTGAGGAAATAATCTTATCTAAGGTTATTCACCATCTATACCATTTTATTTATTCTTCTCCTTTAATCTCATTAAAAGCTCCGCTGGAGTTTCATGTAGATACTTCAAGGTGATAGCAGCAGATTTAGATACCTCAGAATCTGGATGCAATTCTATGACCTGAAGGTAGTATTTCTCTGCCATCAACTTGTCGTTGAGCTCTGTCTCGTATAGAAATGCAACTAAAAAAGCACACACGGGACCTTTAGGATATTGCGGGTATCCATCGTGGACAGCTTTGAATAAACGTATAGACTCTCTTATTTGGCCATCTCCTCGAAGTAAATCAGCTCTTCTAAATAAAAATTCAGGTGTTATCGAGTCAGATGAACAGGCGTTAGCAAACTCTGCATATGTACGCATAAGATCATGCAGTAGTTCGTCTTCAAAACCTGATTCGGCAAATTCAGTTTCTTTTTGAAATACCAACTCTCTTTCGCCCTGACAATCTAAAGGCTTGGGGTCTGAACTGCAGCTAACAATAGTTGTTACCGCTAGTAATAAAAGCATCAATCTCATCTCACTTTCTTTTTAGGTAATCTCATTCTGTAATCTACGGAAACTTTACCTAGCCCTATGTCACGAAGCTTACCGTGCAACAATCTTCTTTTAACAGGTGAAATATGATCGGGTATCATTACACCATCGAGATGGTCGTACTCGTGTTGGACTATTCTAGCAGCTATGCCAGAAAGTGATTCTTCCACTAACTCCCACTTCTCGTTATAGTATTCAATTTTTATAGAAACTGGCCTTTCTATCTCTTCTCGAATGCCTGGAATTGACAAACAACCCTCTTCCATTAAGCTAGTTTCATCAGAAGATTCAAAAATAACTGGGTTGATCATTACTCTTTTAAACCCCAGACAATCCGGGTCTCCGTCGTCTCCTTCCCCGAATGGCGAGCCATCTGCTATAAACAACCGTATAGACTTACCCACTTGTGGAGCTGCAAGACCCACTCCTTCTGCCTCATACATGGTTTCCCACATATCCTCAAGCAAGGAATCAAGCCCATAGAACTTGTTATCTATCTCCTTAGCCTCCATTTTCAAAACGGGATCTCCAAAAGCAACTATAGGTTTTACCATGTAACAAATCTATGAAGGCTATTTTTGTCCCATGTCAATTTTAGATTCTATTCCTGAAGCAATCGAAGTTATTCGAAACGGAGGTGTTATTATAGTCGTCGATGACGAGGATAGGGAAAATGAAGGTGACTTCATTACAGCGGCCAGGAGCGTTACTCCTGACATAATAAATTTCATGGTCACTCATGGCCGAGGACTTGTTTGCGCTCCTATTATTGAAAGTCGATGCGATGCCCTGGAGCTTGATTTGATGATCAAAACTAACAACGCTGCATACGAAACTCCATTCACTGTATCCGTAGACTTATTAGGTAATGGATGCACCACTGGCATTTCAACTAGCGATAGAGCAAAGACCGTTCAAGCATTGATAGACCCCGCGACTAAACCTAGCGAACTAGGGAAGCCAGGACACATTTTTCCTTTAAGGGCTAAGGCTGGAGGCGTGTTAAGACGCAATGGCCACACCGAGGCTGCTATTGATTTCGCTAGACTTGCGGGCTTCGAACCTGCAGGAGTTATAGTCGAAATTTTAAATGAAGACGGATCCATGGCTCGTCTACCGGAATTGAAAAAGCTTGCCGATAAACACGATATGAAACTCGTGTCGATTGCTGATTTAATCTCGTACAGGCTAGAAAACGAAACTCTAATCGAACGGACTGCCGAAGTGATTCTAAACACGGCTTATGGCCCGTTCAATGCGATTTCTTATAGGCAGCTGACAGATGATGTGGAGCATTTGGCACTTGTAAAAGGTTCGTGGGGTGTGGATGAAGCTGTGCCAGTTAGGGTGCACGCTTCGAGCATGATTGGTGATGTGTTTCAGGTTACGGATTTAGGTAAGGGACCGCAGCTGCAAGCTGCTATGGCCCAAATCGAAAAAGAAGGCAAAGGCACCATAGTGTTCATAAACAAGCTTCACCAAGGAGGAGGTTTCGCTGCAGAACTAAAAGCTTATGCCGAATATCACAAGCTTCAGAAAAGCACTGGGGTTTTCCATCCATTCGATTCTAAAGATTACGGTATAGGAGCCCAAATCGTGAGAGATCTAGGAGTACGTAACATCAACTTACTATCCGATACACCTCGAAAGACAGGCGATATCGGGTTTGGGTTAGAGATCGTATGCCACACTCCACTAACTGGAGTTTAGTACGACTAGCGTTCTCTCATCAAAGTATCGCCCATTAAAAAAGCCCGCAAATAGCGAGCTCTTTCAACCAGTTAACGTTTCAAGTGTTAACTATAAATATTATTACTCAGCTGTAGGAGCATCTGTAGCATCTGCAGACTCAGCTGCTGGTGCAGCTACAGCTTCAGACACTGACTCAGACACTGACTCAGGTGCGTCAATAACAGCTTCGGTCTTGTTATTGAACTTTCCGTACTTCTGACGAAATTTATCAATACGACCGGCAGTGTCAACGAATTGAGCTTTACCTGTGTAAAACGGGTGTGATTCAGAGCTTACCTCCACTTTGATAAGTGGATACTCATTACCATCCTCCCATTTGATAGTTTCTTTAGTGTTCGCACAAGAGCGGCTTAGAAAAGCGTGCTCATTACTCATGTCTTTAAAAACTACAGTGCGATAGTTCTCAGGGTGTATACCTTTTTTCATCTCTCAGAATTGGAGCGCAAAGATAGCTAATTATTTATTAAAGAACACTATCTACATAAGAATGTTAAAAAAGGAATTCATGATGGTAGTTGTATCAAATATTTTCACTAGATTTGATTTGAATTTAAGTGAGTTTAGCATTGCGCTAAACATCAAGTGATAATTTGGTTAAGTTGGTCCCGTGCTGAAACGTCAGCACGGGATTTTCTTTGGTCTAAAGTTTTATAGAAAAAATGCTAGCTTAACTTACGCTACGAATCACATGTTAAAAACACAAACAGATTGGAAGTCATCGCTGCGAGGTTATGAGGACTATTTATCCCTTGAGAAAGGGCTGAGTAAGAACTCAATACTGGCATATATGCGAGATATCATTCAGTTTGCGGACTACGCTATTGAAGAAGATCAGGTGAGCAATCCATCCCTCATCAGCACGAGTAATGTTGAGCACTTTATTGCCTTTATGTATGACAAAGGTTTAGCATCTAATACACAAGCAAGGATGTTAAGCGGGGTTAGAAGTTTTTGTAAATACTTGAGAATCGAGGGAGTCATGACAACTGACCCACTCGAACTTATCAGCTCGCCAAAGCTCGATAAGAAACTACCAGACGTGTTAACAGTGGGAGAAATTGAGAGGATAATAAACGCTGTGGATATGAGCAAGCCACAAGGAGTAAGGAATAGGGCTATGTTAGAGGTATTGTATAGCTGTGGATTGAGGGTGAGTGAGCTCGTAGGTATTCAGATATCAAGGCTTGATCTTATAGATAGAGTTGTGAGGGTTGTGGGAAAGGGAAACAAGGAAAGAATGGTTCCTATCGGTTCACAAGCATGCGAGGCGATAGCTGAGTACCTTAGTCATTACAGAGGGAACTTGGTGATAGACCCAGGACATGAGGACTTGCTATTTCTAGGACGATATGGAAGGGGGTTGACTAGGCAGATGGTGTTTACTATTTTGAAAAATAGCGCCGAACTAGCTGGAATACGAAAGAAAATAAGTCCACATACTTTCAGACATAGCTTTGCAACACACTTAGTAGAACATGGGGCCGATTTGAGGGCTGTTCAAGAAATGCTCGGACATGCTCAGATAACTACTACTGAGATTTATACTCACCTAGATAAAAGGTATTTGCAAGATCAGGTCAGTAGATTCCATCCAAGGTCGTCTGAAGCTGAAAACGATTAGGGTTTTATTGATCTAATATCCCACTTTGAAACGGCAGC
>CAWVZZ010000009.1:0-21655 GCA_963934745.1 uncultured Flavobacteriales bacterium
CTAATCTACGAGCCACAAGTGCGTATTCTATTATTTGACAATCAAGATTCATTTACTTGGAACCTAGCTCACGATCTCGAGAGGGTTAATTCTGACGTAAAAGTGGATGTAAAAACAGCTGCTGATTTGCGAGAAGTATTAAATCACGAACAAAGTTTACGTGACTTTGTTAGTCCATACGATGCGGTAGTTCTTTCGCCAGGCCCAGGTATGCCTACCGATGCGACAGGTTTGAAAGAGGTCCTTGTAGCAACTATTGAGTTGAAAAAATCACTGCTGGGTGTATGCTTGGGATTGCAAGTGATAGTAGAGCACTTTGGTGGTACACTAGACAACATGAAGGACGTGCTTCATGGCAGAAACACGCAAATATCATTAGTAGATAATGAAAATCCTCACCTACTATTCAAAGAAATACAATTTCCATGTGATGTGGGTCATTATCACAGCTGGGTGACGAGCGATAAGAACTTCCCTGAACATGAATTAAAAGTAGAAGCCCGCAATGAACAGGGAATGATCATGGCAATTAGCCATAGAACCCTGCCCATAACGGGCCTCCAGTTCCATCCTGAATCTATTCTAACTCCGGATGGAAGAACGATTTTAGCCGGGTGGCTAAGCTCGATACGTTAATTTAACGACGTTTATTCATTTCAGCTTCGAAAGTCTCCTTAAAGTTCTCGTAGTTGAACTCAGCCATTATGCGCTCGTCCTTTGAAAGACGCTCATTGTATGCTTGAG
The DNA here is from genome assembly GCA_963934745.1 of uncultured Flavobacteriales bacterium. Lineage (GTDB taxonomy): Bacteria > Bacteroidota > Bacteroidia > Flavobacteriales_D > Sanyastnellaceae > UBA974. Next base: position 745 of record CAWVZZ010000009.1, read on the forward strand.
CAATTTGCTCTCCACTTAATTCAATAGCTATGTAGCTTACGAATGAGCCGTCAGTTTTTTGAGTTAGGTCTTCACAAATGATAATTGCTCCACGGAGTTCTTGATTAACAATAGTTCGAGCAAGGTTGTTGAAAGTCTCTGTCACCTCTTCTTTGTTGTTAAACTTCGTGCTGTTTACGTAGTTGTCTGTTACTACTTCAAGAGTTGCTGAAATAGAACGAGCGAGACGGTCCTCAGCATTTGAGCGAGACATTTTCTTTGCGGTTTCACGGCTCATAGACTCACCAGTTGCAGTTGATCTAAAGTGCTTACTGTCTGTGTTGTATTTGTCGCCAGTGCAGTATTCTTCTATTTTAACTTCTCCGGCTTGAGAAGGAGTGATAGAGTTAGGGCTGCATCCAGCCAGTGTTAATGCAAGTGCTGAGAAAGCAATTCCAAGTGTGTATGTATTATTCATAATGTAAATATTTTCAATTAATTATTCTAAGGTAAGCAGAGACTATGCCAAACTAAAATTATTTATAAAGAGCTTTAATAAATGATTCAATAAATCTAGTTTCTATTTCTTTAGTTGCCTTTCGATATGCTTCTTGTCCTGCTCTAGTCTTATCTGTTTGGACTCCCTTAACTCTATCCAAACTCTTATGCATAACTAAATCTCCTGAGGAATTCTTTAGTTCAAAAACTGCATTAAGGTATGCTGTGAAAAATCCTCTCCCTTGGCCACTCAAGGTTGTGTTCGCTTGAACCGTAAGGGTTAGGGCGTCGGCGGATTTTCTATCCATAACTTCGACACCGTTTGCCATTAGTGCTGCCTTAATAGATGGGATGAGAGTTTTTTCAGCCAATTCAATTCCGAATAGTTTTTCAGACCCCACGACATAAATCTTTGGAGATTCTAGGCGGATGGGGATAAGAAGTGGAGGGGCTTTGAGCCCTTCCACTAGAGGTTTAAGTGGGCTGAGAGGTTGTAGGATCTTCACCAAAGCAGCAACGCTAATCGAAATCTCTAATTCTGAACGTGTGCTGCCAGCATCGAAATTACCTATAGTGATTAGCGCTTTTCCGTCTCCAGAAGTAGAAGTGCTGCCTCTAGCCGGTATCATGCCTCGTGAGTATTTGTATGTCAGTGGCACACCACTGATTAATCGTCCTTCATATCTAACCTCTACATTAATTTCACCCTTGTACTTATTTGCAAGTAGGAGGGTGATAGCATCTGTTGAGCTAGAAATTTTAAGGTTAGTAATTCCATCAGAAAGCCCATTTAATAGAGCCCTGTCCAAATCAAATTCAACTCCATCTTCCCCAGTATAAGGATTCAGTTCTCCGAGATATTTTCTCATGGCATCCAGCCCCATTATAAACCTCTCAACGGCCACAGGCAGTTCACCGTCACTAACTAATTTCTGTGCATCTAAGTAATGACCGTATGCCTTACCCAGTGCTTCTCTTTTGCGTTCTTGTAAAATTCTCGCGTATTCAGATTTGGACAGTCGGTAGTATACCCAAACTTCATCCTCATCCTCAAACGTATCTACTAAAACGTACCCCTCTAGCTCCTCCGCTACTGTTGAAGTTATGGTAGACGCGAAACTTTCTTCCACCCATTTATTTACCTGGAGTGTCGAAAGGACGGATGATGATGATACGTTAACTCTAATTTCCCTTGCTATCGAATTCAAGGCGTTTTCTCGTGCTACATCAATAGCGCTGTATGGGTTTTCGACTTTGGATGCGGCCGATATGCCTATGTAGTATGATGAGTTAATGGGTCTTTCTGTAGTCCAAACCGGTATCTCAACTACATGCTTGTTATTAGAGCATCCATTAATAATGAACACGCTAAACACGCATAAAAGTAATGTAGTTACGGATGATTTCATTTTGAGATTCACTCTATTTAATAAGATCGTGTAATATTAATTCAACTTCGGTCAGCACTTTTGAAGAAATGGTTTTCGCACAGTTGTCGATTAGAACACTTTCATTAAGTAAGCTTTGTCTTGAATTTAAGAGACTTTGAAGTTGAGTGCGTTTAGTGCCATACAAATCCACCTGCCCCAGAATATTTTCTGGATATAGACTGTTATTGTTGCCGTTATACGTAGCGTATTTCACCTTGTCGGTTTGGGACGCGTTCACCGTAGCTGAACTCAAGACAGTACCAGTTTCCATGGAAACAAGTTTTATTGAGAGAGTGATCTTAGTAGTAGAATTCCTAGTGTATTCTCTATAAGTTGCCGGCCTGTATTTCGTTACGTAGTATTTTTTACCATTCTCAGGATTTATTTTCTGTACCCGATACTCCTCAAAACCTTTCTTTGTTTCGTATCTCAGCTGTGATTTATTCGTGAAGCACTCAACTACAGTTCCTTTAAGTATGGCTTTAGCGCCTAGCAAAGACCCCACTTCTAATTCTGCACCAGAGGTTAATCCAGATAACTCCAGTTGTTGTTCTTGAAGAATCATCTCTATGCTTTCCCTGTCCACGACCTTTAGGAATATATCACTTGAAGACATGAGTTTTTGTTCTACATAAGAAGACACTTTCGTGTGAATATTATTCTTGTTAGATCCGTTTTCAAACTTCATAAGAGCTATCGTGAACAGGCCTGTTTCAAGGGCTTCAGCTTTTCTATTAGCAGCATCTTTGTATGAATCGTCTCTGTGCACAACTGAGTTGAAAAGCTTGTATGCAGTACGGTAACGTCCGTCGACCATTGCCTTGTCAGCTATTTCGTAAGTGGGTTTACAAAAAGCATAATCTCCAAGTAAGTCCGCGTCTTTAAAGCCAGGAACTAGCTCTTCTATTTGCTCGAATAATATTTGAGCGTCGTAATAGTTATTTAACTCTAGATGTTCATTTGCCTCAACGTAAATCTCTTCTACGTGAGCATTTTTTACAGCCTCGAATAATGTGCGCTTTGCTTGTGGAAAGGCTAGAGTTACTCCGACTCTTGCGACATTAGAATAATAAATTTCTGCGTTTTGGAATTGTTTAATGGCCTCTTCTCTATTGCCATAAAGTTGTGCTTCATCGAACTTAGCTAGATAGCGGCTGAGTATGATTTGGCCTGCACGCTTAAGACCTATAAGCGCGTCTACATTATCAGGCTTTTTTGAAAGAGCTGTGAAATAATGTTGGGATGCTTTCCATGTAGCTCCAGCCTCTTCCATTTTCTGTGCTTTTTTCACGTAGGCCTTAGCTCCGTTGCAGCTTGAAAAGGTTGCGCCGATAGAAATGCTGATGAGGCATACACATAATATTTTAATTAGTCGGTTCATTTAGGAAGTTATTTAGCCTAATTAAGAGTTAATTTTTCAACTAGCAAGATAGTGAAGCTACCTTATTGTGTGAACAAAAACAATATGCGTGCCAATCTGAATTATTTACACTCATGTACCTTGCACCTATGAAGACAATTTTAGTGTTAGGAGCCGGACGCTCATGTAGTTCTCTAATTAAGAGGTTGCTAGATAGAGCAGAAGATTGTAATTGGCAGGTTGTGGTGGGGGATATTAACGGGGAGGTCGCTGCTAATAAGGTAGGAGGTCATCCACGTGGTGAGGCTTTTACTCTTTCAGCTACGGATAACGTGGAGAGGGATAGAAGGATTGCAGAATCGGACTTAGTTATGTCCATGGTGCCGGCCTTCCTTCATGTGAGTGTCGCGAAGGCTGCTATTGCTGCAGGGGTTCCAGTTATAACTCCTAGCTATGTGAGTCCAGAAATGCAGGCTTTAGATGCTGAAGCTAGAGAAGCTGGAGTGTTGATCTTGAACGAAATAGGGCTAGATCCAGGGTTAGATCACATGAGTGCGATGCAAGTTATCGATGGAATTAAAGAGAAGGGTGGCGTGATGATAGGATTTGAATCTTATTGTGGAGGGCTTGTCGCTCCTGAGAGTGACGATAACCCATGGCATTATAAAATCAGCTGGAATCCTCGTAATGTGGTTTTAGCTGGTCAAGGTGGCTCGGCTACCTTTAAGGATGCTGGTAGAATAAAGCTAGAGCCCCCACACAGGGTGTTTAGAAGGCTTAGGCCGGTGGAGGTAGATGGAAGACTGTATAAAGGATATCCTAACAGAGATTCGCTTTCTTACATGAAAACCTATGGACTTGAAGATGTTGAGACTCTTATCAGGGGTACGCTGAGGGCCGATGGGTTTTGTAGGTCTTGGGATATTTTAGTGCAGATGGGAATGGTTAGAGACGATGTGGTTTTGAGCTGGCCTGAGGGTGTGAGCTGGAGTGAGTGGACTAGGTCCTTTTTACCTGCTTCCACAGCTGCAATGACTGTGTCTGATGCGATAAATAAGACTGTGGTTAGTGATCATGAGACTAACGAGAGGCTAGAGTGGATGGGGTTGTTCGATACTGAATCAGGGCCTTCCAGGGTAGTGGGTACACCCGCACAAATTATTCAGGATTTGATAGAAGAGAAGTGGGAGTTAAGGGATGGAGACAGGGATATGATAGTGATGTGGCATCGGTTTGAATTCGAAATGGATGGAAAGCGTCAAGAGATTACTTCCGAGGTAGCTCTTGAGGGTGTAGACCAAACCTTCACAGCCATGTCCGACACCGTAGGCTTGCCCATGGCATTAGCTGCTGAGCATATGATTGACGGTCCTGGATTTGGCCGTACAGGTGTGGATGTGCCTGTTTCTCCAGTCTATTACGAGCCATTGCTGAAAAAACTTGAAGAATTAGGGATTTCTTTCACAGAGAAGCACAGATATGTTTAGCCAGTGGTTTTGCATAGCATGTTTAGTTTGCGGGAGTTTTCCCGACTGGCCTGAAGACGGCATAGCAAATAAGGACTGGGTTATTGAGGCAATAGAATGGAGGTTAGATAGGGGGGCGAATAACTGCACAGATATCACTCAGGCTATTGATGCGTTGAGCCTCGAATGGATAGCTAACACTTCCGATGTTAGGGTTGAAATTGAAACTGAAAACTGGCCAGTCTTTACATTTGAGCCAGCTCTTCAGGGCACGTTGATCCAAATTATGGCCCTAGAATCACTCCTTGAGCATAAAAGTAGCGATATAAAAATCCTAAAAAAACTCCGTAGATACACTAGAAGAAGTGAGGATCTGATGACCGATGAGTTGAAAATGGTGTTCGAAGAAAATTTAGAGCTGTTAAAAAACAAACCCTCTAAAAATAAATCCGTAAATTAAGTCATGCGCAGTTTCGAAATCCCAGAATATTATCACAGTCCTATTATAGCTAGGGTTAAGGACAGGCGTAAAAACTTAGATCCTAGAAAGTTAGACTTTACACCTACGGTTCTGGATTTCGGGGCAGTTATAATTCATTTGGCGAGGCATTTCGGGTTTTGTTTTGGAGTAGAGAATGCGATAGAAATTTCATATAAAGCTATAGCTGAGAACCCTGGGAAGAGGATTTTCTTGTTAAGCCAAATGATTCACAATCCCGAAGTCAATGAGGATTTAGAAAGCCGTGGAGTTAAGTTTCTACACGATACTAAAGGTAATGAGTTAACACCCTTGAGTGAGGTTCGCTCCGATGACGTTGTTATCGTCCCCGCCTTTGGTACCACCCTAGAAATGATGGCAAAGCTTTCGGATATGGGAATCGATGTCGTGAAGTATAACACTACCTGCCCATTCGTGGAGCGTGTATGGAAACGGTCTTCAGAGCTCGGAAAAAAAGACTACACGGTCATAATTCACGGAAAACCCGACCATGAGGAGACTAGGGCTACCTTCTCTCATGCAGAATCTGACAGCCACGCTCTGATAATTTCTGATTATCAAGAGGCCAAAGTGTTATCCGAAATAATGCAAGGAACTCTATCTATTAGCGAATTTGACAATCATTTTAACGGTAGAACGTCTGCTGGTTTCGATCCATCTATACACTTGAGTAACATAGGAGTTGTTAACCAAACAACCATGATCGCAGCAGAGACTCAGGCTATTGCTGAGCTTATGAAAAAGACGGTCGGAGTTGATAATTTCGCTAATACCCGAGATACACTATGTTACGCAACTAACGATAATCAGCGTGCGACTTTAGGAGCTCTTGATGCTGGCGGAGCAGATGTCGCCATAGTTGTGGGTGGATATAACAGCTCTAACACATCACACATTGTCGAGATTTGTGAAAAGCAATTGCCTACATATTTTGTTAGGAATGAACTAGAGATCGGAATTGATGGGTCGATTGATCATTTTAATATTCACTCCCAAAAAATGGAGAAGACGGAAGGATTTTTGGACTTAATTCTTAAAAACTCAACCGACATACCTACAATTCTTATCACTAGTGGAGCCTCGTGTCCCGATGCGTCTATGGAGAGAGTTCTTCTTGCTATTCTTAGTTCTATAAATTCTGAAGAACACGTCGTGAGAGATGTTGAAGATGTGTTGAAGACTTGGGAGGCATAATTCGCCCAAAACCCCTACCTCGCACGTACTTTAGTTCTATGAAAGCGCCAAGGCTTAAAAGTATGTTTCGCAATGTTAAGAATAAGCCGCGGGCTTTTTCTTTTAAGACCAGGCACACAGAAGGTATGCGTGGTGATTGGGATGAGAGAAAGAACAGAGTGGAATCTGAGGTGGGGCGCGAGAAAGGCGAGGGTTCAATTGCGGCCCCCAGAATAAATTTCAAACGTAAAAGACATGCAAATCGAGTTTCTGCAAAAAAGGCTGCAAGAATTGCAATGATTAAGACGTTGTTGATAGGTGCGGTGCTTTTATATGTAACGTATGAGATTATTATTTGGGCTGAGACTACAGAATGGGGTGAAATGTTAGAATTTATAAAGAATAATGGGTGATTGTATAGTTCAACTTTCGGAGCAAGTTTCTAACCAAATCGCAGCAGGCGAAGTAGTAGGTCGTCCTGCTTCGGTTGTGAAAGAATTAGTGGAAAACGCTGTCGATGCTGGATCCACGGAGATCACAGTTCTTATAAAAGATGCAGGACGCACCCTTGTGCAGGTTATCGATAACGGGAAAGGAATGTCAGCCGATGATGCTGTCATGTGTTTCAAACGCCATGCGACTTCAAAAATCTACTCAGCAGAGGACCTTCTTGCACTTGTTACAAAGGGATTCCGCGGAGAAGCTCTTGCGTCCATTTCTGCAATAGCCCATGTCGAATTGAAGACGAGAGAGCAGGGAGCGGAAATGGGAGTGAAGATTGTCGTGAGTGGAGCTGATAAAAGCGAGACTGAATCAGTTGCCTGTGCAGAAGGCACGTCTTTCTCTGTTAAGAACCTTTTTTACAACGTCCCAGCTAGAAGGAATTTCCTTAAATCAGACCGTGTCGAACTTCGCCATATTATAGATGAGTTCCAAAGAATCGCCATGGCTCACCCTAGCATTTCTTTTCGATTACAGAATAACGGAGCCGATCTTTTCAATCTTAAGCCAGGAGCATTGAGGAAGAGGGTAGTTGCAATTTTCGGCGCTAAGCACGATGAAAGATTAGTACCCCTTGGTGAAGAAACGGACGTAGTAAAAATTTCCGGATTCGTGGGTAAACCTTCATTCGCGTTGCGGTCTAGAGGCGAGCAGTTTTTATTCGTTAACGGACGATACATAAGGCATCACCTGATGCATAAAGCTATCATGAAGGCATATGAGGGCGTCCTGTCTCCTGCACACTTCCCCCTTTACACCGTATTCCTAGAGGTGGACCCATCGAAGATAGATGTGAATATCCACCCCACTAAGATTGAGGCAAAGTTTGAAGAAGACCAAATAATCTTCGCCCTCCTTCGCTCTGCAGTGAAACGTGCCCTTGGACGACATAATGTCGCACCATCCCTGGATTTCGATGCAGAACTCTCTATATCATTAGATAACGTATCTAGCACTTCGATCATTAGCGAACCCACAATTCAAGTCGATAGTTCTTATAATCCATTTCACAGTTCTAAAAAATCCTCTACCCGTTCTAGTTCTCCTCGTATTTCATTCGGGGGAGGTGCCTTAGAAAATTCTGATTTAAAAGACCCAACCTTAGGCAATACACATGGTGGTTGGGGTAATGAGGGTTTTAACGAAATTGATGCAACTCCATCTCATGTAATAGAAGCTACCCAAGCTCCAAGTTTCTTCCAGTTTGAAGGAAAGTATATTGTCACAACAATAAGCGAGGGCCTGATTATCATTAATGCAAGAAGAGCACATCAGCGTATACTTTACGAAGGGTTTCTAGATGCGGGATTAGGAAATAGTGTGTCTAAGATTTCACAAAAGCTACTCTTTCCAGAGCCAGTTCAGATGGCTAGTGTCGAAGCTCAAAGGCTACTTAACGCCTCTGACATTTTAAACCTTTATGGTCTAGAACTTGCTCAGTCTTATGATGGCGGAGTGGAGGTGGTGGCTATACCGTGTGGGTTGGCAGGCAAGATACAGGACTGCTTAGATTCGGTATTAGAGGCTCTGAATGACGGAACGTGGTCCGATGAAGAGGGGCGAAGGGAGAAGTTAGCTGCACTTTGGGCTAGAACAGGATCCATTCCCTCTAAGAAAATATTGAGTGAGGAGGAGATGTCCGCCATGATAGGGCAGCTATTCGCCTGCGAATCTCCAGCAGTAGATCCCTTCGGAAAGAAGATTTACACAGTTTTTACGTCTAAAAACCTTGAAGAAAACTTAGGATAATGTTTGAAAGAATAACCCCGGTTGTAAAGAACCTTATAATAATTAATGTCTTAATTCTTTTGGCCCAAACCTACCTTCAAGGAAGTGGGTTTAATGACATAGAATGGATGTTTCAAGGTCACTATGTGCTTGGCGATAATTTCTACCCATGGCAAGTGGTGACTTATATGTTTATGCATGGTGACTTCAGTCATTTATTGGGTAATATGTTTGGGTTATTCTTCTTCGGTTCTTCTCTAGAACGAGTGTGGGGAGGTAAAAGATTTTTGCAATTCTATCTCCTTAGCGGAATAGGTTCATTTCTAATTTATGAGTTATTTATAGGCATAGGAGTAGCGTACTTTAATATGCCGGAGGTAGGGCTTACTATCCCTGTAGTAGGTGCAAGTGGGGCAATTTTCGCTCTGTTAATGGGTATCGCTATGCTATTTCCCAACTCTGAAATCAGGCTCTTGTTTTTCCCTGTTCCCATTAAAGCTAAATATTTTGTGTTACTATATGGACTGTACGAATTGACTCAGGTTCCAGCTGGTGACGGTGTAGCGCATACGGCTCATCTAGGAGGTCTTCTAGTTGGCTTTATTATTATTAAATACTGGCAGAAAAGCCGCACTAACTTTTATTAGCATGTTAGACAGTATCAGAAAAAGCTGGTATAACGGCGGTATGCTTGTGAAGTTGATATGGGTTAATGTCGTTGTGTTTTTTATTATGACGCTTCTTCCTGATGACGAAATCATCTTGTCAGTACCCACAGATTTTCAATTGCTACTGAAAAGGCCTTGGACCATTGTGACGCACATGTTCGCTCATAATAATATATTCCACTTTTTTTCAAATATGATTTTTCTTTGGTGGGTTGGAAGGATGTATCAAGCTGAGGTGGGAACTAGGAGGTTGCTGAGTATGTATGTTTTAGGAGGTTTTTCAGGGATTTTATTTGTGCTGTTGTCAATTCCGTTTAACGTATATAATGATGAGAGCGCAACTATTCTAGGTGCTTCTTCGGCTGTATATGCTATTCTAGCTGCATTAGCGACGCTTAATCCAGACAGAAAAATCGTGTTTGGGTCTGTTACTTTAAAAACACTTTTGATAGTGATACTCGTATTAAACTATTTCAAAAATTATGACGATAACGCTATGGCTATGGTGGGCCATTACGGAGGAGCGTTTATAGGATACTTCCTCGTTACTCAAGAGAGGAAAGGACGAGATTTTGCACGTTGGCTTGAGTGGATATTTGACACGGTCATGTCAATGATTCCTTCGAAAACATCTTCTAGAAATTCTAATAAGTGGGGGGCTGGTAAGGTTTGGCGTAAGAATAGATTTGCAAATAAAGCAGCTGCTAAAAAGGCCTCTAATTTAAAAAAAGCCCCTAAATCAGACGATAAGTTCAACTCTGAAAGACGAGAGTCGCAAGAGAAATTAGATGTCATCTTGGATAAGATCTCTAGACATGGCTATGATCATCTGACAAAGGAAGAGAAGCAGTTTTTATTTAAGCAATCGAATAAATGAGTGGGAAGTCATATCTGGGCCTCGATACGTTAATCCTTCTCCCTATGGGCTGTTTACTCATAGCTTCCCAGCTTGCCCAAGTTATTTCGCCCGAACGTATTCCCCTTCTTGCATTTGCAGGATTAGTGTTTCCATACGTCCTTATGTTCTTTTTAGCCGGTGTTATGGTACGGATTTTTAGGCGTTTTTGGAAGGGGCTTTGGTGGCCTTTAGTGCTCTTGATACTTATTTACCCAAGTATAGACAGGACTCTAGGTTTCTGTAGGGGCGCAGAGATAACAAAGTCTACAGAGTCTGTGTCTATCACCTCATTTAACGTGAGAAGGTTTGATGAGTATAATTGGATTAAAGGCTCAGAAACTAGGACCGAAATTTTCGATTGGATCTCTTCTAATCCTACAGAAATTATGTGCTTTCAAGAATTTCCGAGATTTGAAAAAGATGCTGTAGCGACTAGTCTTGATGACCATAAAGTTTATTTAACTGGTAGAAAAACAGGCCCTGCTACTGTAACTACTTTAAAGGTAATTCGTACTATAAATTGGATACCAACTGGTGAGCGGTATGCAAAAGGATTGATAACGGATATTGTGAAAGACTCAGACACTCTAAGGGTTTACAATATTCACCTTCAATCTGTAGGTCTGTCATCTGAAGATTATGATGCAGTAAGACAGGGGATAAGTGCTGGCTCTAGGACGAGATTAATCTCTAGGCTTGTATCTGCGTTTTCTATTCGAGCAGCCCAAACAAGATCTCTTCGTAAACACATTGATACCTCACCCTATCCAGTCATAGTAGCTGGCGATTTTAATGATACCCCAGTTTCTTATGCTTTAAAAACCATCCTCGAAGGATCAGAAACTGATATGGATTTGTGCGATTCCTTCTCTTCATCATCTGAAGGTTTAGGCGCAACGTATGTCGGTGATATTCCTGGATTGAGAATAGATTTCTTACTTCATTCCGAATCACTTTCTCCATTTAATTTCAAGACTCACCATATCGAATTAAGCGACCATAGACCTGTTTCAGTAATTCTTAATTTTAGGTAAAAAACACACATAAAAGGCTATTTTCCGTATTTTATGGCTATTTATTAAGTTTTTTCGTCGGTTTTGTCGCTTTATCGACTTATAGCAACTTTCTCAAAACAAATTTTAAACCATTCTGTAAACTTCTCAGGTTTCGCTGTCAGCTCCTCTTTTATCTCTTCTATTGTCATAAATTTATAACTATCAACTTCATCTGTATTTATTACGGGTAGGGTATCTGTAACTCCGACCAATACCTGGTCGAGTTCCCATTCAGTTAAGCCATTATCTAACTCAGCTTTATATTCAAATCTGAACTTCTTTTCTAGTTCGCACGTCATCCCCATTTCTTCTTGAAGTCTCCTCACGGCAGCTTCCTTTACTAATTCTCCTGGCCTCGGATGACTACAACAAGTATTCGTTAGAAGTCCTCCGCTGTGATATTTGTTCAATGCTCTTTTTTGCAACAGAAGCTCCCCCTTGGAGTTAAAAACAAAGACGCTGAAAGCTCGGTGAAGAGTTCCGCCATTCATGTGAGCGTTCATCTTTCTCATGACACCGACTTCTACATTGCAGGAATCGACAAGAATCACAAATTCATCTGTTTTACTGTTACCCATTGAAGTGTAAAGGTAGGGCTGTAAATTTGTAGTATGAATGAACTTTTCGATGTGCTGGTATTTGGTGCCCATCCTGACGATGTAGAGTTGGGCTGTGGAGGGACGGTTGCTAAGATGGTAGGGCAGGGAAAGAGAGTTGCTATTGTGGATCTTACTCGTGGGGAGTTAGGCACGCGTGGATCGGCTGAACTTCGAGAGCAGGAGGCTAATGCGGCCGCTGCAATTCTCGGAGTGAAAACTAGGGTGAATCTAGGATTGAAGGATGGGTTTTTTCAATGTGATTTAGACTCTCTGCTCGAGGTGGTGGAAGTCATTAGGAAATATAAGCCCTCAGTAGTTATTGCAAACGCTCTTGCGGATAGACATCCCGACCATGGGAGAGGGGCTGAACTCGTCGCTCAAGCGTGTTTTCTGTCTGGATTGAAAAAAGTCGAGACACCAGACTACCCCGAAATTCATAGACCTACAGCCGTTTATCACTACATACAGGATTATGAAAGAATTCCTGATTTGGTGGTGGATATAACGGGTTATGAGAAGCAGAAGATGGATGCTATCATTGCGTACCGTTCTCAATTCTTCGATCCTAATTCCACAGAACCTGAAACCCCTATTTCTACACCATATTTTCTTGAACGATTAGTGGGAAGAGATTCTGCTATGGGAAGGCCTTGCGGATTTAAGGCTGGCGAGGGGTTCGAGATTCTCAGGCCTGTAGGTACTGACTCTCTGTTAGATTTGTTCTAATCTCCAAACAAAAAACAAACCGGTTGCCTGAGCTACATATGCACATGAGGCTGCTATGGCTGCGTCTTCAACACAACTGATAGGAAGCACATAAACTCCTACAGTTAGAAGAACAGATAGACCTAATCCAGAAGTAATAGCATTCCACTTATGCATTCCCACACCACTAAGATGGTGGGCTAGGATGCTAGATATTGCTCCGGCTATCATTCCAGGAGCTAACAATCTAAGCGGCGCAGCGACTCCTTTTATACCGAATACCCAAGCATAAACGCTCTCTGGAATCAAGCATGCTAGCACTACAAGCGGCAGGGTTAGTAAGATGGTTTTCTTCAAGTACCCACTCGTGATGGCCATGCGGTCTGCACTTCCCGAAGCTTTCGCCACCTCGTTATTTACCATAGGAGCTATCGCTCTTGCTATAGACCAAACCGCCTCCACACCATAATACACTACTGAATATACACCCGCACCTGCATTACCCACTGCCTGAAATAACAAGCTGAGATTAGCTCTGTTTGTGAAGAGCTGAAGAATGGAGCCTGTTTGGGCTTGAGTACCATGAACGAACAGCAATTTCCTCGCGTCACCACCAATATATTTCACGGTAGGCGATGCATTCCAAGTCCCCCATAACGCGATTGTGGAATACAAAAGCGTAACGGCTAACGCTCCTAAAAGGGCCCATGCAAACCCTTCCGGGTTCCCTAAGTCAATAACCAGGTACGCTACAATTACAGCAAGTAGGAGGGTCGAGGTTTGGATTATTTGTAGGTAATTGTTTAGTTTGATTCTTCCCGAAGCAATCAGAAGCTGAGAGTGGAATACCACTATGCTTTGCAGTAAACCTAACCCTCCAGCGGCATATAGCCACTCCTCGGGAAACACCCCCAATTTCACCCCCATCGAAGCTGCAACAATCGAAGAAAATACGCACCATAAATACGCAACTCCCCTTAAGTCCTTAGGTCTATGGCTACGCCTCACATACACGACGGCACCAGCGGCCACAAACCCCGCCATCCCAGTCACTAAAAGAAGTCCAAATTGAAGCAGAGCTACTCTCCCCATTCCCTCACTACCTAGATAGTGTGTATTAAGTAATACAGTGCCCATTGTTGCCACGAGCAGTATTAACCTTGACCCAATAGAATGTGTTATGTCATCTATTGATCTCAACTTCTTTTAAGAGCTATTCGATAAGCCTCGTCGTAAGCTTCTGCTACGGCTTTCACGCTGAAATTATCAACCGCATACTTTCGTATCCCTTCGGCATCCCACCCTCTGTCTAGGCTTAAAATTGCTTTTGCAAGTCCACTTTCATCTCCAGAATCAATTAGTATCCCACGCCTTTCATCCATATGTTCACTTATCCCCCCTACGTCAGTGGTTATTACGGGTGTCCCTGCAGCCCAAGCCTCCGCTATCACACATGGGAAGTTCTCTTTGCGACTAAAAAGCAATACCACGTCAGCCTCTTTCATCGCTTCAGCAACCTCATCACTTTCTTTAGGTCCGCTAAATAGAATGCAAGGTGAAGTCAAATTTAAACTCCCGGCATAACGCCTTACTTTCTGAAGCCTTTCGGGATCACTTCCGCCCATAAATTTAGCGTGGAACTGAAAATCCGGATTCGATATTTTTAAGGCGGCTAGAGTGTGAAGTATGCCGGTGATGTTTTTTTGGGATTCATCAAGTGAGCTGACGTGTAGAATTTTAATAGGATCACCGCTTTGTCTCACTCTGCTGCCTATCTGAAATTGTTCAGTATCTACAACATTTGGAATGGTTTTGTAAACAGCGGATGAACTAGAGTTTTGCATCTTAAACTCCCTCATCTTTTCTCCTAATTGATCTGTTACGGGTACGAAAACACTCGTGCTTGCTGCCGTCTTCCTCATAGCAACCCTCCTCCAAAGAGGTATGTGCTGCGAGTCGTGATAAGCTGTCCAATGCTCGGTCACCACAAGTGGAACTCCCCATTTTTCAGATAATATCCTCGCGGCCCTTCCTGCAGGAAACGCAACGTGTAAATGCACTATATCTGGCTCTCCCATTTCCTCTCCAGGCTCTAACTTCAATAATGCCCTCGTCACGGCTCTCACCCCAGGTTTAGTAGCCTTCGGGTATGTGATCCTCTCTAAAAACCCGTCATTCTCCACTACTTCGCTCTCACCTAACAATGGGCTTTCATTAGACACCGGAGACGCGTACCAAAGCTCACAACTATGTAATATTGAAATAGCAGAGACATGCCTTTGGATAAAATTACCCAATGACCCATGCACCTTACTCGGGTACCAACTTGCTATATGCAGTATTTTCAACGGGCTCTTACTTTCCATTCTTTCAAAGGTGGTGCTTTTTCTCTCCATAACAAAGCCCTCACTTTACTTGCACATTCAAAACTCTAACCTATCTTTGCACCCCCCTTGGGGATATGGTGGCTATAGCTCAGTTGGTTAGAGCACTGGTTTGTGGTACCAGGGGTCGTGGGTTCAACTCCCATTAGCCACCCAAAGAATACAAAAGGGCCTCGCAAAGCGAGGCCTTTCTTGTTACTTGTTTACTGGGGATTCTGCTTATCTATATTCTTTAGTCTTGGCTGATTAAACTAAAAAGAACATATATGCCAATTAAAGAATATATACTAACTGCGATAAATGTTGCCCATCAAGATTTACAAAAAGTCCGACTCTAAGCCATTAAGATTTAGCTTTTGATTTTCTACAGTATTCTCCATAATTGAAATGATTTAATAATTAAAGACACGTTCACTCTATTGCCGAGTCTTTGCATAACATTAGATTAAGAACCTGTAAGTTACTCATAGCCTCGGCATATCCTCAAGCTTAAGCGATGGTATCTCTAACCCACGTAAATAACCTAACGTAACAGCTAGACTCGCATGCCCCATAGCGGATTGAAGGGTCGTTAAAGAGCCTGTACGCTTATAGATCTCTATAGCTCCGCTATGACATATCATTATTCAGCATATCATCATTAAATATATTTCTTATATTTATCAATGGCATTTAGGTAGTTGTTAACTCTTTTATAACTGCTGCATAGTAAATTACTCTCAGACAATTTGCGCGACAAAAAGAGTGTACATTTGGCACACACACTACAATAAATACGGTCGACGCAAAAGAATCATAGTATTAATGAGAAAACTATAGATATGTTTAATAAATTTAACCTCACAGACAAGTTGCTTTTTATCGCAGCTATTCTCTCGCTTGTTTTTTCTGAGATTTTGTTTTTTAATGGTCACGATAACCAAGCAGTTTTTATAGGGCTTTGGGTGCCCTCGATTCTGTGCTTTGGCATCTACTTACATTTAATTAATAAAAATGATTGATCTAGTGCCATATTTTGCGGGGTTAATCACCTTGTTGTTCGGTGTAGGTTTTGGTTATGCTGTTATTAATCCTGGAAACAGGACAAATAACAGAAAATAACACTACTATTTAGGGAGGGTTTCGGGTAAGTCCACTTATGAGTAGTATGCTTATTGCCACTTAAATATTCTATTCAATTAAATTCGTTTCTGAAGTCACCCTTAAATATAAAATCATCAAGTAAAACGAGTAGTTGCGTGTCATTGTCAGATATTGAACAAGGAGAGGGTGGAAAATCAAATGGTTGATTTCAAAGTTTCTCGGTTAATTGTATATCGACAGATGAGTTTATTGGTAGGGTGTAAATACTGTCTCTGTCATAATAAGCAATAAAAAAATCTGTTTGTATTGAATAAGAGGAATTATTTTGAATGATCTTTCTGGTTGTATGAGTGCTTTCACATCCTATTAAAAGTAGACATGTTAAAGGCTTAATTTTCAAACACATTTTTAAGTATTTCTGAAGTTCTGGCTAAAGGTTTGTTTCGTATTTCATTTTCTTGAACAGCAATAAAAACAAATAAGCCATCAATAGTTTTATAAGTTATATAATCTTCTAAATCAGGGTTTATTTTCTTAGTAAAGGGTATCGAATTATATTTTGTAGTCAGAACATCCCATTTTTTCGCGACCTCAATATCGCTCATTGCGCTACTCACAATTGGTTTTAATAATTGATGTAATAAATCCGTTGTTTCTTGCCTTAAGTATTCAGTAGCAGAGTTTTGTTCTCCATTTAGTATATGAAAAGCATCCTTGATAGTCACGTTTTTGATGGCTGTTAATAGAATATCTAATGCATCTTTTGATGCTAATTCTGCGGCTCTATTCATACTTAACTCAAAATCATCTACTTTTTGTTTGAACCCAATTTTAATTAATGTTTCTTTCATCCTGTTAGCCTCACTAGGGACTAAAATCCTTATTGATGGAGTTCCGTTAAATCCATTTTCAGAAGATACTTTATTAACGGCAAATTGACTTCCTACAGTTAGTGCTTCAGTCAATCCTTGTTTAACATCATCTTCAGAAAGTTCTGTGTTTAGTTGTATACTATTTTGAACTTTATCTCCAATTTTTTGCAATAAGTTATCCTGAGACGTTACGTTTAAACAAATCACAGAAGCTAAAGCAGTAATTAATAATCTCATACCATTGGTTTTAAGACTTGTAAGTTAATCTATAGACGTGGCATATTCTCAAGCTTAAGACTCGGTATTGCTAAATTACGTAAATATCCTATCGTGTTTTTATTGTCAAGTTACTCATTGTTTATGTGGGATTCATACCCCATCACATCTCCCAATTTGACCCTTCTATGTTTCCCTACTCTTATGAATGGCATGACATTGTTTTCTAGTAGCTTAACTACAAATGGTCTTGAGACTCCTAGTCTGTATGCCACTTGCTGTGTCGTTAAAATGATGTCAGTCGCTTGCACATTCACAGGTTTTCCGCTAGCCATATTCTCTAGCGTCGCAATTAATACGTTGAATGCCTTTCTGGGAATCTCAATTGAAATAGCCTCTTCTTCGATAGTTAAGTTGAGAGTGCCCTTTGTGTTGTTTTTCAGAAGCTGAGGGCTGTGGTCTTTTAAAAACCGAATCGCCTCTGTAGCGATTAACCGTTCGTGCTTATTAGGTGATGTTTTCTGTGACATTGTGCGGATTCAACACAAATCTAAACGAAATAAACGAAATAAACGAAATAAACGAATATTAGTTTTCGATTCCGTTAACGTAATTAGGTAAAATTCTTAAGCTGTCAGCTAAGCCCGATCCGTTAAATCCGTTAATATCTTCCACAACTATAAATTCATTGTATTCCTTTAACATAGCAGATGATACAGGCATGTAGGACCAATGCCATTTCTCCTCTTCATATCCAGTACGTCCAGAATCTTTTGAGGTGTAAACCTGAAAAAACCCAAACTCCTCACCACAGCGCTTCATAAACTCATACACTTTCAACCCTTCTCCGCTTTCGAAATAACTATTTTCAAGAGAGTTCACATCCATGTCTGTGCCCCAGTGATGTCTTGAAGACCCTGGCATTGAGCTATATGTAAGTATGTCAAGAGCTTTCTCAAAACCATTCCAACCCATATATCTAGGTCTATCCCATTTCCTTTCCCAGATCCCTTTCTGTTGGTTGAAGGATCTCATTCCGCTGACTATAGTAATTGTAATCCCTTCATCACTAGCAGCAGATTCAAGTTTTTCAAAAGCTGCAAGAACCTCTGTCCTCAAATATATTCCTGCTCGCGAAGACATACTAGTGTTCACTTTAGAAAAATCTGAATGTGAACTCGGATTTATTTTACCTAAAAGTTCTTCATCGGAAAATCTTCTAGTTGAATCCTGAGAGTAACTAATATCACAAATACAAAGCATCCACAAAAACATTAAGACTAATCGCTTTATGTGTATTTGTGAGTTACACATGATGTCAGTGTCCTTTTGCAGCTAGGTAGCGCTCTGCATCAAGTGCAGCCATACATCCTGATCCAGCAGCTGTAACAGCTTGCTTGTAGACCTTGTCAGCACAATCTCCACTCCAGAAAACACCCTCTACGTTAGTAATAGAAGTGCCGGGCTGAGCTTGGATTATGTATCCCTGTTCGTCGAGATCTAGGTAGTCAGATAAGAAGCTCGTGTTAGGGGTGTGACCTATAGCCACAAAGAATCCCGTGACTTCTATCTTCGCTTCCTCTCCTGTTAGGTTGTTCTTGAAAAGAACGCCTTCTACTCCTTCATCGCCCAGTACTTCTAGAGTTTCAGTGTTGTACTTGATGTCTATATTCTCAATAGCCTTAACTCTGTTCTGCATAGCTTTTGAGGCACGCATTTCATCGCGACGAACTAACATAGTTACATTCTTGCAAAGTTTTGCTAGGTAAGACGCTTCTTCACAAGCAGAATCTCCAGCGCCGACGATAACAACGTCCTGGCCACGGTAGAAAAACCCATCACACACCGCACAAGCACTTACTCCTCCTCCGATATCTCTCAATCGAATCTCACTCTCAAGCCCCAGCCACTTTGCAGATGCTCCAGTAGAAATGATCACAGTTCTAGCGTGTAGTTCCACAGTCCTATCTCCTTCACCTACCCAAACCTTATGCACATCCCCCTGGCCTGAAAAATCTACTTTCGTAATCCAGCCAGAACGTACGTCAGTATCAAACCTCTTTGCTTGAGCCTCAAGGTCCATCATCATTTGAGGACCGTTAACGCCGTCTTTATATCCAGGAAAGTTATCTACTTCCGTAGTTTCCATGAGCTGACCGCCAGGCTGAGAGCCTTGGTACATAACTGGTTTCATGTCTGCACGAGCTGCGTATATGGCAGCTGTAAATCCCGCTGGACCTGAACCTATAATAAGACAGTTGATTAATTCTGGAGTACTCATGTTGTTTCAATTATTACAGCCCAAATTTACATTTACTTCTTCCTTACAGAAGTGATATTTGTTAAACTCTTACCAAGGTTTAACTAACAATTAGCTAATCTCACCCCATTACTTCTTCAGTCTCATGTCTAGAGCCAGGAATTCATCCCATAGCGAATCCTCCTGAGGTGGTGCAATTATAGTCACTGCCACCTTTTTTACGGGGTGTACGAAGTCAATTCTACGAGCGTGAAGATGGACAGATGCGTTGTCGTTAGGGTTCCGAGCTCCGTACTTCAGATCGCCTTTAATAGGTGATCCTAGAGAAGCTAGAGTTACGCGAATTTGGTGGTGGCGTCCAGACTTGGGTAGCACTTCTACGAAGGTGTAGTGATCGCTTTGGCCCAAAACCTTATACATCAACTCCGCCTCCTTCCTCTCATCCCCCGGCTTAGTGTGTGCGTGGCTCTTATTAGTTTTAGAATTCTTCTTTAGGTAATTCACTACGTGACCCTCGGCAGGATCAATAGTAGGTTTCACTACTGCCCAGTACGTTTTCTGTACCTCTCTATGCCTGAACATAGTCGTCAAGCGCGAAAGAGCTTTAGAGGTTTTTGCATATAGGATCACTCCACTTACCGGTCTATCAAGCCTGTGTACAGTGCCTATAAATGCCTTTCCTGGCTTATTATACTTCTTTGCTACATACTCAGCTACTATTTCGCATAGACTTTTATCTCCCTTTCCGTCTCCCTGAATAATATCGCTACTGCGTTTGTTGATAGCGATGATATGGTTATCCTCGTAAAGCACCTGAAGGGTAGAGGGTGTGCTCATAACGATGGGCTTCTTCGGCTGCCTTACAAATTTCCTTGATGCATCCGATTTTTGCCTTTTCTCACTCATCTCCCTACTAGTTTAATACTGCTCGTCCTTAGATGGGAAATCTCTCGACCTCACGTCACTAACGTAGTTTTCTATTGCGCTTAGCATTTGGGTGCCCAAATCTGAATAACGTCTTAAAAACCTAGGCGAAAACTCCTGTGTAATGCCTAGCATATCGTGAACGACTAAAACCTGTCCGTCACAATCAGCTCCAGCTCCAATTCCTATTGTAGGACATTTAACTGCAGCTGTAACCTTCCCAGCTAATTTTGCGGGTATCTTCTCGAAAACTATAGAAAAACATCCGATATCATTGAGCATCACAGCATCCTCCATGAGATGTAAAGCCTCCTCGTCTTCCTTCGCCCTCACCGTGTATGTCCCGAATTTGTATATGGACTGTGGAGTTAATCCCAAATGTCCCATCACAGGTATTCCTGCTGACAATATTCTTTCAATCGACTCCTTTACCTCACGACCTCCTTCAAGTTTCACTGCGTGCGCTCCACTTTCCTTCATAATGCGAATCGAACTTTTAAGAGCCTCTTTTGAGTTTCCTTGATATGTGCCGAATGGTAAATCAACCACTACTAAGGCCCTTTTTGCAGCTCTTACAACAGAAGCGGCGTGATAAATCATTTGGTCCAAAGTA
>CAWVZZ010000010.1:0-20314 GCA_963934745.1 uncultured Flavobacteriales bacterium
TATAGAGTTGCAGAAACTCCAAAACCTTAAAATTAATAGACCCACTGGGCAGCCACTTTTCCTCGAATACACAGAGTATGACGGTGTGGCGCGCATGTCCGTGAAGGGCAATCCTAACCTTGCGAACGTCACCACGGTGATGATAGGAATTAGAAATCCAAATAAGGATTCCAATGTGTTTAGTAGTTCGGATGACGGGTTAAATAAGTGTGCTGTGGTTTGGGCGAATGAGCTGAGGTTGTCAGATTTCAATGAAGAAGGAGGGTGGGCAGCCGTCGCAAGGATTAATGCAACGCTCGCAGATTTAGGCAACTTCAGTCTAGCAGCTAACATGTCAACTCCTGGATGGGGAGGCCTAGAACAAAGAGTTCAGGAACGTCAACGCGAGACCATAAGAGGTGTCGATGCGAATGGAACCATTCAGCTCGGGAAGTTATTTCCCGATAAACTGGGCCTATCGCTACCTATGTATATAGGATATTCAAATCAGATATCCACACCTCAATACGACCCGTTGTCGCCAGACATTGAGTTAGCAGATCTAGAGTTAGACCCAGATAGACTTGAGAGAACGAAATCCGTTAACACGCTGAAGAGTATAAACTTCGCCAGTATTAAGATTAACCCCCAAGGAGGCAAAGACAGTGGTCAGTCGCGCGATAGAAATGATAGAGGGGGGTCCGATAAATCGGATTCTAAGTCGAAGGATAATGTCAATTCCATGCGAGGTATGGGTGGGACAAGTGGACGTGGTGGAGCTGGAGGAAGTGGAGGATCGACAAGTTCGGGGCCGTTTTCATTCTTGAAGATTAGCAACTTTACAGGTAACTTCAGCTACAACGAGCACTTCCAAAAGGATATCAATACTGAGTTCCAGATTAGCAAAGAGTACAGGGGAGGGTTATCGTACAACTGGCAGAATAGACCTAAGCAATACAAGCCGTTTTCTAAGATCGGATTCCTTTCAGGTAAGGAGCTATTTAAGTGGTTTACCGAATTTAATTTCTATTTAGCACCCAAGCAGGTTTCTGTGAACACTCAGATGGAGAGGATATATGAAACTAACAGGGTTCGCAATAACACATTTGATTTATTAGGTGTTGAAACTCCACTCTTGATTAATACTCAAGTTCTAAAGTCTTGGCATTGGAATAGAAATTATTCTATCAAGTACGATCTAACTCAGGCATTGAAATTTGATTACTCTGGATCGGCTATCGCCCTTGTAGGGGAGCCAGTGGGAGAAATTGATAGAGATGACGACATAGGTTATCAGCAGTATGTAGAAACTGTGATGACGAACTTGATGAGCGCAGGTGATATTACTACGTATAATCACAACGTGAATGGATCTTACAAGCTGCCGTTTGACAAAATCCCTCTTATGAATTTCGTGACAGGTGATATTAGATACCAAAGTTCATTCCGTTGGGATAGGGCTCCTTTTGCTCAAGACACCCTCGGTGCCACCATCCAAAACTCTAGAAACCTCAGCCTTAATGGTCAAGCTAATTTCCTCAAATTATACAACCGAGTCCCTTATTTAAAGAAGATTAATAACGAACGTCCGAAGAAAGCGAGCGATAGAAATGTGGGTAATGAGCGACGTGATGGATTCGGAAATGTCGAAGATGAGGAGGAGAAGCAGAAGATAGAGATTCATCCGCTTAAGCATATTTTGCGTTTCATGATGGGAGTCCAAAACATTAGCGGATCCTTTACTCGCAATGAAGGAATTCTTCTGCCTGGATATGCAGAGTCGTCTAATTACGGGGGCTTCGCAAATGACTTTCAGGCACCAGGGATATTGTTCCTTGTGGGCCATCAAAACACAGATATTTTCGGCAACAGAACATCCACAGATTTCGCCTATGATCAGGCGGCGATGAATGGTTGGTTAGTTCAGCAGCCATATTTGAATCAGCAGTATTCGGAAACTTTCACAGAGTCATTTAATGTGCGATTGAATATTGAGCCCATCAAACACTTTAAAATAGAGCTAACTGCAAATAGATCTAACTCAAGAAACAATCAGAGCTTTTTCCGTTACGATGAGGTGAGTGAAGATTGGGTACATGAATCACCTAGCGAGAACGGAAACTTTTCTGCTACAGTGATGTCTTGGCCGACAGCCTTTTTAAACGACGACGATAATTTCAGTTCTGATATATGGACGAACCTACTCGAGAATAGAGAGGAGATTTCCTCTAGGCTCAATGACATTAATTATAATATCGATGACCCTAACCCTACTGGTTATTATCAAGGTTGGGGGCCTACTTCCCAGGATGTTACTATCCCTGCATTTATGAGTGCGTATTTAGGACTAAATCCGTCAGACGTATCTCTCGATGTTACTAAGGTTCCTGTGGCTCCTAACTGGAGAATCTCCTATGATGGACTCTCGAAGATTCCTTCACTTAAAAAGAAATTTCGTAGGTTTAATTTAAGCCATACATACCGCTCGACAATGAGCACTTCGTACACAACTAACTTGTCGTATACAGAAGATGGTGCGGGATTGCCAACGGCTACTGATAACGGAACTTATTCGAATTTCATATCTCAGAGACAATTCAATACGGTAAGTATAACCGAACAGCTATCTCCGCTAATAGGGTTGGATATGACATTGAAGACAGCGTCTCAAAACGAACCTCAGATTAAGGTGGAGTTGACGCGAGATAGGAATGTGAGTTTTGGGTTAGCAAACTACCAGATAACAGAAACTAAGAGTAAAGGAATAGTAGTAGGCGTGGGGTATAAGTTTGTGAATGTTAGAAATCCTTTTATGAAGACTTACGGAAAACTTCCCATAAAACTATTAAAGGAGACGGACCTCCTTCTTCGTTGTGATGTCAACATAAGAGATAATAGTACAATTATAAGAAAAATAGAGGAGCTTCAGAATCAAGTAACTGCAGGGCAAACACTTGTGTCTATTAAGTTTTCTGCTGATCTAGAAGTAAGTGATAAGGTAACGTTGAGAGCTTTTTATGATCAACAGTTGACTTCTCCTAAAATCTCAACTTCATTTGCAACCTCAAATATTAACTCGGGCTTTGCCATCCGCTTTAACCTCAATCAATAATTAAACAATGAATATTCCGAAAGATTTAAGATATACCTCAGACCACGAATGGGTAAAACTAGAAGGAGATGTAGCGACAATAGGTGTAACGGATTATGCACAGGGAGAACTTGGTGACATTGTTTTTGTTGAAGTTGAAACAGAGGGCGAATCTCTCGATGCAGAAGAAGTGTTCGGGACCATAGAAGCTGTTAAAACAGTAAGTGATTTATTCCTTCCCGTTGCGGGTGAAGTATTAGAATTTAACGAAGAGTTAGAGTCTGACCCTTCATTAATAAACAGTGATCCATTCGGAAAAGGATGGATTATTAAAATGAAAGTGAAGGATGTTTCTGACCTTGAGGAGTTGATGAGTGATGAGGCTTATAGAGCATCATTAGCGTAGGCAATAAACGTTTATTAATAGAAAGTGGCACATTAATTGAAGGTTAGCAGTTCGATGTAGTAATTTCGAATCCTAGAATTGAGATAAAATGATTAGTAGAAAAACACCTAAAGCAGACTTAGAAAATAAACGTTCAGCTTGGCGTGCGCTAGGTTTCGTAGCGTCTCTCGCTTTTATTCTAATTGCTATTTCATGGACTACATTCGATGTTCTAGAGAGACAAGCATTAAATTTTGAGGCTGATCTTTTAGAGGACGAGGAGATTCCTGTGAGCATTATCACGCCACCACCACCACCGCCACCGCCACAACAGACTACTGTAATTGAGATTATTGACGACGACGATGAGATTGAGATTGAGTTAGAGATTGATGATATCGAGTTAGACGAGGATACTGAGATAGAAATTGTAGAAGAAGATGATGATCTAGGTGATGACACGCCGTTTATGATAGTTGAGAATATGCCAGCTTTCGGTCCTTGTATATCAAAGCGTGGAGACGAGCGAACACAGTGTACTAACAACGAAATAATTAGGTTTGTAAGTAAAAACACTAAGTACCCTTCTATTGCTAAAGATGCAGGTATTCAGGGTAAAGTTTACATCTATTTCGTCGTAGGAAAAGACGGCTACGTTAAAGACGTGAGAATCCTTCGTGAGGTCCACCCTAAACTTGATGCGGAAGCTAAGAGAGTAATCGAGTCACTTCCTA
Source organism: uncultured Flavobacteriales bacterium (assembly GCA_963934745.1). GTDB lineage: Bacteria > Bacteroidota > Bacteroidia > Flavobacteriales_D > Sanyastnellaceae > UBA974. Next base: position 4,190 of record CAWVZZ010000010.1, read on the forward strand.
GATTCGAGCCTGGTCAACAGCGCGGAAAGAGCGTTTCAGTACAATACACGATTCCAGTTAGCTTTCTCATTCGATAAAAGTCCTTCTGATTGGGTGAGTTTACTTCTCTGTTAAAAAATAGTGATGGCTTCAAAGTATCCATCTAATGCTAGAAGTAAATAGACTATAAAAAGTAAGGCTCCTAAGTATAGCTTTCTCCTGTAGTATAAGTATATGGATACGGAGTTGATGACTATCCAGTATATCCAGTTTTCATGTACTAGATGAATCATTAGCCAAGTTGCTACTACTCCGAATACCGTCGTGAAAGAATCTACGAATGGTATGCTAGAGCTTGTGTATTTTTTTAAGACTAGGCCTAGTGAAAGTGTTCCTATAGCACTTGCAATAATGTAAAATAGATGCTGGTTAGGTACCCATACAATGCTTTCTGTGGTAGTGACGAACAATGTGAGCCATGCGCCATAACCAGCCATAGCGATATAGAACACCTGGAGAAAACTCTCAGCGTATATCTTTCGTTTCCAACATAAAACAGCAAAACTTCCCGCACCTATAGCAGCTGGGATATAAGCTCCGGGTAAAAGTCCTTTGAGATACATCCAAGTGTAGAGAAGGCTGCATGTGACGGCTATTATCTCCACTACTAGTTCTAATGAAAATTCAATTCTATTAGATGTCGAATCTCTCATGTAGCTCTGTTATAACTTTTTTAAGTCTGTCCTCAACACTGGCGACTTCTAAGTAGAAATAAGTATGCTTTCTCTCTTTGAGTTTTTTAAGGAAAATCTTTTCGTGATTAACTCTATCAGAATATTCAGGTAGAAACCTCATTGGATCTTCTTCCCATAAAGGCAGTGTCTCGCACAAGATATATAAATCTACTTCGTGCTGACTTTTTAGAACATTTTGAATTCCAGTCTTATACTTGTACTCAGACCAAATCTCCAAAACTAGCCCTCCTGTATCACAAATTACTCCCCTAGATGTTCCATCGGATAGAATCGCATTCACAGTTTTTTCCTGCAAGAGGTGTAGCTTTTCTAGTGTAGCTTGATCATTTGTACCATCGATAACATCCTTGTCGTCTCTACAAAGCTCAGATATTAGTGGCCACTTTAAGCTGCTCGCAAGCACAGTTGAAAGTGTTGACTTACCTGAGTTTTCCACCCCCGTTAATACTATTTTTAATGGCCTAGTCATCAAAAGTACATCTACAGGGTTCAGACATTTCAACTTCAATTTCTGGTAATATCTCTATCAACCACCTCTGTTCGTCGAATGTCATATCAACATAGAGTAAGTCTAGAATTTGCAGAGAGGTTATATCGCTTAGAGAAGCTGGAAATTGACGAATTAAGTTCGACCACAGATGAAGACTCTCTAGATTTTGAAGATTATCGATGTCAATGGGAATCGATGTTATGTAATTATCGCCCAAATGGATTTCCTTTAATGACGGAATTTGCAGCAAGCAAATTGGAAATGTATTTAGCTTATTCTTGTCAGCTCTAAACACTTCGAGCTTAGTGAATTCAGAAATCCATGCTGGAATTTCTGTAAGCCTATTCCTATTCAAGGTTAATTCAACAATCTCAGTGAATTCGCGCAACGCTTCTGGCAAGACTTTGAGTTTTTTCTTACTGAGATTTAATATCTCGACCTTTAAACCCAACTCATGTGCTTCACTGGCATCTTTTATGCTTGTGTATACTTGGGTGTTGGTTTGGGCATAAATAGAAATAACTCCAATTGAAAAAACGAATGTGACGATAAGAATGGACCTCAAAATCATAATTCAGCCAAGTTAAGATTGTCCAGAATTTCGCAAGCAGCCTTCTTGTCATATTCTAATGCCACCTTCAATTCGTCAAGAGAGTTAAATTTCAATTCGTCACGAAGGCGTTTTATGAATAGCACATCAAGTGTCTTTCCATAACAGTCTTCATCAAAGTTAAAAATATGCACTTCGATGGTAGGATGCTCATTAGAAGAAATGGTAGGTCTATTGCCAATATTTAACATACCCTGTAGCCACTTAGATTCCCCTTTAACTCTAGTTAAAATGACATAAACCCCATTAGCAGGATAAATTTTCAACTCGGTTGCGATTTCGAGGTTAGCTGTTGGGAAACCGATGGTTCTTCCGATTTTATCTCCCTCAACAACTAAACCAGACATGGGGAAGGGGCGTGTTAATAGCTTAGCAGCGTAATCGACATTCCCTTCATTAACGGCATCTCGGATTTTTGTTGAACTCACCCTCACATCATTAACAAATTCAGCAGCAAGGGCCACTACCTCAAACCCGAATAAAGCTCCCATTTCTTTAAGTCTTTCAAAATCACCCTCTCTATTTCTGCCATATCGATGATCATCTCCTATAACGATGACTGAAGGCTTAATTCCATTAGACAAAACCTTTCTGACGTAGTCTAACGGAGACAAACTTGCCAAATCCATATTGAATTCTTCAATAATCACATGGTCAAGTCCAGATTTATCTAAAAGAGTTATTCTTTCATCTATATCCGTAAGAAGTTTTAAACCATGATTCTTCGGATGAAGAATAACTCGTGGGTGTGGCTGAAACGTTAAAAGGGCAGTTTCCCCGTTGATTTCCAGGGCCTTACGCTTTAAAACATCAATGACTGCAAGGTGTCCAGCGTGAACGCCGTCAAATGTGCCTATCGTTAATACGATGGGTTTTGATGCTTTAAATCCGGATGATTGTTGATGGACCCTCAAGGGTATAAAGTTAGGCCCGTATTAGGTTATTTATTAGAATTGAGTGTTGTATTTTTGCACTCAATTATTTACGCCAAGACGCAATAATATGTCAGAACAGCACGGAGTAGTATCACAGGTTATCGGACCTGTAGTTGATATACGTTTCCCACAGGGAGTTGAGTTGCCTAATATCCTAGACGCTCTAGTAGTTGTAGGAGCTAGCACGAAACTGATTTTAGAAACTCAGAAACACGTTGGAGACGATACAGTTCGTGCCATTTCTATGGATGCAACTGAAGGTCTCAGTCGTGGAATGAAAGTTATCGCAACAGGTTCAGGTATTCAGATGCCTACTGGAGACGCGATTAAAGGCCGTCTTTTTAATGTTGTAGGTGATCCTATAGACGGCATCGGTGATGTAAGCATGGAGAATGGTCGTAACATTCACCAGGACGCTCCTAGATTTGAAGACCTATCTACATCTACTGAAATCCTTTTAACGGGGATTAAAGTAATCGATTTAATTGAGCCTTACTCAAAGGGAGGGAAGATCGGACTATTCGGTGGTGCAGGTGTAGGTAAAACAGTATTGATCATGGAATTGATCAACAATATTGCTAAGGGATACGAAGGTATTTCTGTATTTGCTGGTGTAGGTGAGCGTACTCGTGAGGGTAATGACTTGCTTAGAGAGATGATTGAGTCAGGAGTTATTAAGTACGGAAAGGAATTCGAAGAGAGCATGGAGGCTGGAGGCTGGGACCTAAGTAAGGTAGACATGAACGAATTAGAGAGTTCTCAAGCTACTCTAGTTTTCGGGCAAATGAATGAGCCTCCTGGGGCTCGTGCAAGAGTTGCTCTTTCGGGTCTTACAGTTGCTGAATATTTCCGTGATGGAGATGATGAAACTGGTGGACGTGATATTCTATTCTTCATCGATAATATCTTCCGTTTCACACAAGCTGGATCAGAGGTGTCAGCTCTACTAGGACGTATGCCGTCTGCTGTAGGTTACCAACCGACACTAGCTTCTGAGATGGGGGTGATGCAAGAGCGCATTACTTCAACTAAGCGTGGTTCTATTACATCTGTACAAGCTGTATATGTTCCTGCTGATGATTTGACTGACCCTGCTCCAGCGACAACTTTCGCTCACTTGGATGCTACAACAGTACTTTCTCGTAAAATTGCTTCTTTAGGTATTTACCCAGCGGTAGATCCACTTGACTCAACTTCAAGGATTCTTAATCCAGAGATCATCGGTCAAGAGCACTATGATTGTGCTGAGAACGTAAAAGAGATTCTACAACGCTACAAAGAATTACAAGATATCATCGCAATTCTAGGAATGGATGAGCTGTCTGAAGAGGATAAGCAATCTGTTAATAGAGCTCGTCGTATAAGTAGATTCCTATCTCAACCTTTCCACGTTGCTACACAGTTTACAGGAATTGATGGTGTATTAGTACCTCTAGAAGACACAATTAAAGGATTCAATATGATTCTTAATGGTGATTTAGATCAATACCCTGAGGCAGCTTTCAACCTTAAAGGAAATATTGAGGAAGTGATTGCAGCTGGTGAGAAAATGTTAGCTGAAGCTTAAGATGACTCTTGAAATTTTAACTCCAGACACTAACCTTTTCAAAGGTGAAGCATCTTACGTTGGTTTACCAGGATCTGACGGAAGCCTAGGTATTCTGAGTCATCACGCAGCACTTGTTACGACTCTTAGAGCAGGTGACATTGTTGTTAGAACAGAATCAGGTGAGAAGTTGTTCAAGGTGAAAGGAGGAACAGTAGAGGTGTTGAATAATCACGTGACGATTCTCGCTCACTAGAGTAACAGATAATTTCTTATTGTATCATGGATGGTGATAAGGCTCGCCTTTGATGATTGTGTGTGCTCTATAGATTTGTTCTACAGCAAAAATCCTAATCAGTTGATGCGGGAATGTTAACGGCCCTAAAGCCCATTTTGCATTCGCACGACTTTTTATACTCTGGTCGAATCCATATGGACCGCCGATTAAAAACGCCACGTGCTTGAGCCCTCTGAGTTGTAATTTCTCAATGTGTTTAGATAGCCCTACAGAATCGTAAACCTTGCCGTGCTCATCTAAGAGTATCAAGTGATCCACTTTCTCCAGTGCTTTTGACTGGAGTTTTGCTTCTTCTTGCATGACAGTCTTTACATCAGCTTTCGCAAACTTACTTTTCAAATTAGGTGTTTCGATGTAATTGAATCGGGTGTAATGTCCCATTCGTTTTACATATGTTTCGATACCAGTTTTTATCCAATCGGAACTTGTAGTGCCCGTCGCAATGATAGAAATTTGCATGCTGTGAAGTTAAGCTTTTGGAGCAAGACATTCAGGTATATCTTAGCAACATGCTAAGTGAGTATATGAGGAATTTTATTGAGATGTCTTTAAAAGAAGATGTGGGAAGTGGAGATGTTACTTCAGAATCTAGTGTGCCTATTGATTTAGTCGAAAGTGGCTACATCCTAGCCAAAGAAGATGGTGTCGTTGCTGGCATAGAAGTAGCCAAAGCAGTTTTTTCTAAAGTGAACTCAGAACTTGAGTTTAAAGCTCACAAGGCCGATGGAGATAAAGTAGTCTTTGGCGATGTGGTAATAGAGGTGAGGGGTTCAGCTAGAAGTATTTTAATGGGAGAACGATTAGCATTAAACTTCCTGCAGAGGATGAGTGGAATAGCAACTCGAACCTTTGAGATTACAGAGATACTAGCGGGTACACCCACGAAAGTATTAGATACAAGAAAGACAACGCCAGGACTGAGGGCATTTGAAAAACTAGCAGTAAAGCTCGGCGGTGGGGTTAATCATAGGATGGGGCTATACGACATGATTCTGATAAAAGATAATCATGTGGATTATGCTGGAGGGATGAAAGAGGCTCTAACTAAGGTTTCAGAATATTTAGGTACAAGGCGTGATGATGAAGAGCGTTTAAAAGTAGTTGTAGAGACTAGATCATTTGAAGAAATTAAAAGAGTATTAGAAGCTAGAGAGGAGTCTGGGATAGAAATAGAGAGAATATTATTAGATAATTTCTCTCATGCAGAAGTGAAAGAGGCTGTGCGTTGGTATTCAAATAAAATTACTCTTGAAGCTTCGGGGGGAATAACTCCAGAGAATGTGCGTGGATATGGTGAAGCTGGGGTGGCGTTTGTGAGCATGGGATATATGACACATTCTGTGAAGAGTTTGGACTTTAGCTTAAAAAGCACACCACATGTCAGCTAAAGGCAACTCTAAACTTTTAGACTGGCTCTTAAACCAAGGCTGGGTGAAAAGCCTACAGAATTTTCTGCGCTCACTCTCACCGTGGGGGGTAGAAGGGATGAATTTATATGATGTGCTCAGGTTTTTTATTTTCGGATTGACTAAGGGGTCGGTTTCAACCAGAGCTGCTGCCATATCATTTAGACTATTAGTAGCTGTTTTTCCCGCTATTATTCTAATGCTGAGTATTCTCCCACATACGCCACTTACTACCGAAGATGTGATGGATATGCTCCAATTATTCTTTCCAGGAGAGACGGTTGTTTTATTAGAACAAACAATAAACGACCTGTTAGATAAAACCCAAGGCACCATACTATCAATAGGATTTGTGCTAACACTTGTCTATGCCTCAAGTAGTGTTAAGGCCGTATTGCTAGGATTTAATGAGAGTTATCTCATTGAGAAGAAGGACTCGACTTGGTACTCCTCCCTTATTTCTATCGTAATTCTGATCGGGCTAGCCCTTATGATAGGAGTTGCGGTTATTCTAATTGGATTTAGTGGGCAAGGATTGTCTTGGCTAAATTCGGAGGGCATTTTACCGGGTGACTTAGTCCCTTGGCTGAATATTGCCAGATGGACACTCTCATTATTACTTGTATACTTTTCGGTTTCCATTCTCTACCATTTTGGCAACCCAGATGCAGATAAATGGAGGACTATCACCCCAGGTGCTACTATGTCAACACTCTTGATAGTGGTCATTTCTATAGCCTTCAGCGCCATCATCACATACCTTGATTCGTACAATAGATTATACGGTTCAATTGGTACTTTCCTTGTTCTGTTAGTTTGGGTTAATGCAAACAGTTCTGTACTAATACTTGGATTTGAGTTTAATGCAAGTGTGCATAAAGCTAGAAACCAAGCAAATAGAAACTTGCAAACTCATAAAAAAGAGTCTTAATTAGTAAAAAATAATATTATGATTTCCTCTAAAATAATTTCACGTTTAATAGTTGGTAGTTTTTTCATTTTAACTTCTGGTTTTTCTTTTGCACAGACCTCTATTGTAGGTCAGTGGCAGACGAAGGACGATGAGACAGGTCGTATTAAAAGCATAGTCGAGATTACAGAAGTAGGTGGCGAATACTACGGTAAAATCATCGAATTATTTCGCTTACCAGACGAAGATGCAGATCCTTATTGCGATGAGTGCGAAGACGATAGAAAAGACCAAAGGATCCTAGGTATGCAAATAGTCAGGAATATGACAGTCGCTGCGGGTAAAACTAATGAGTGGGCTGAGGGTACCATTTGCGACCCTAAAAAAGGTTCTATTTACGATTGCGAAATGTGGTTCGAAGACGGTAATACTGACGTATTAAAAGTTCGGGGATATATATGGTTCGTATTCAGAACCCAAGAATGGTACAGAGTGACAGATTAAGTTTTCTGTAATTCGTTAAGAACTACAACTAGCTTTTCTGTCATCTTTTTACGTGTATAAGAAGAAGCATCAATACAAATCTTATGTGTAATCGAATTGAGCATCAACTCGGCCTCTTTCACATCATTATGAGTTGCTGATGGTAGATTGTTTTCAGCAAGGAGGTCGGTTAGGTCACTTTCGTTTCTGCAGATAGAAATGATGGGTAATGAAGTCCCGAGGTATTCGAAGATTTTTCCTGGAGTACTCTTTATAGCGGAGTCGGTATCGTTGTGAATTAACAATAAGGCATCACACCTGAGCATTTCAGATATAGAAGTTTTATGCGGCAGATTTTCCAGATATTCGCAGTTAACTACCCCAGCTTTTGCTACTGCCCTTTTAATCTCGTCACTCACATTACCGGCGAACCTCAAATAAATGTGCACCTCGTTTTTTACATTATAGTTAGCTATAGCCTCCCATAATCCAGGACAATTTCTAGAGCCTTGTAAAGACCCAAAGTGCCCTAGAGTTATAAACTTCTTTAAACTCGCATCCTTGTGAGAAATAGTCTTAGGGAAATCCTCCGGCTCCCATCCATTCGGAATACAAACAGATTTAGGATGGTTCACTTCACCGAGAAGCTTTATCCCTGCTCGTTTTGATGTCAACAAGATTTTATCGGCAGATTCCACCACCTCAGCTTCCATCTTTTCGATTTTCTTCAAGGCCTTAGGGCCCAAATGAAATTCCGACAGATAATCCATATCACTCCACGGATCTCTAAAATCGGCGACCCATGAAAGGTGTCCGTATTTACGCTTTAATGCAAGTCCTATCAAATGCATACTGTGTGGAGGACCAGTAGTAATAATTACATCTACCGGATTTAATTCTAACCAGTTTTCGAGAAACTTTGCCGAGGGTTTTACCCATAATATTCTAGCATCTGGAACGAACATATTTCCCCTTACCCATAGTGCCATACGTTTTAAGAAAGAAGGTTTCCTATCGGCCTCACCACTCGCGCCTATTCTATTACTGGTATTTCCACCACTAAAAAACTTTGCAAGTTTATAAGGCTCTCTGATAGGTTGTTTTAATATAATTATATCCTTCGGTATTTCTAAAAGTAGGCTCTCATCATATACTGGGACGTTAGGATTTTCTGGTGTGTAGATGATTGGCTCCCACCCAAAATCCTGTAAGTTTTTCGCAAACTTCACCCACCTTTGAACACCACCGCCACCGGAAGGGGGCCAGTAATATGTGACGATTAACACTTTCATGCATAAAACTTATAAGGAGGATCCAATACGACACAATAGTCACAATAATGAGAATCGTCATTATGTTCCATAGTGTGACCTTCAGCTTTTAAGGATTCAAGTCTATAACAAATCCAATCCACAAGTCTGCCTACTTGTTCTCTATTGATTTCCGTTGAACCGTCAATGTTGAGATTCAATAATCCATCTTTCGAATTTCGACCTGATCTAATGGATGCTTTCACAGAGGTCTCTTGTTCAGATTTACCTAGTAACATAGCACAGTAAACGAGTAACTGAATAGCTTTCCCCGACTTGCTTTTATCGAGTTTTTCTTCCCAATCACCAGCAAGATTTAATTCCGCTTGAGTTGCTTTACCAGTTTTGTAATCAACAACTCTTGTGACACCGTCTACTGTCTCAACCCTGTCAGCCTTGCCGAAAAACTTAATTTTACTTCCGTCCTTTAAAGTATATGAAGATAAAAGTTTTTCTTCTAACTCTGTGATAATTATCTCTTCGTATGGATTCTCCTTTAGCTCCGCGATTTCCTTATTAAGAAGCTTAATAATTGTAGAGCGTGCTGACCTAATTAGCAAGAGGTTTTCGCCTTTCTCCGAAAGTCCTTTATTGTAGTACTTATTGGTTGCTAATTCCAGAAGCTCATCTAGACGAGAGTATATATCTAGTAGATGAGTTTTATCTAAGATCATGTTTTTTGCATCCTCAAGCCCCATCTCAAAAACCAAGTGGACTATAGATCCCAGTGTGTTAGCAGCCATACTCTCTTGTATGTCAGTCGTTTCAGCAAGTCGGAAAAGATATCTGTAGGCAAAATTCCTCTCACAGCCCACCATAGTGTTTATTGCTGATGGAGACATCCCTTTTTGTGACCAAATCTCAAGGCTCTTTATCATTTCCTCGGTCATTTCTAATGCAGGTATTTCAGGGCGCGCCCCAGGTAAAGGCATACTGAATTTTATCTCTTTGACATCCATTTTCTTCCCCGAGGGTTTAAATGTGTGTTTTAATTGTTGGAGGTATCGACTTTTTTCTGCTCCGTCTTTGCCCCCAGTATTTGATTTAAAAAGAAAATGAATTTCACTAGATCTATTTAAGAGTCTATAAAAGCTATAAGCATAAGCCGCTTCATGTTCGTGTCTTCCGGGTAGTCCTAATGCAGATTGCAGATCAACAGGGATGAAACTATCCTTGATTTCGTGCTTAGGTAATTGGCCTTCATTGCAGTCTAACACTAGTACCTTATCAAAGTCCAAAGCCCTAGTCTCAGTGAGCCCCATTATTTGTAATCCACTTGCGGGTTCTCCCACCAAGTCCACTTTCTCAACGGACATAAGACGCTTCATCAACATTCTCACATCGTCTGATGTTTTGCAGGGGGATTCCTTTTCTTGTAACCGCAAGGTCATTCCCGCAACTCTTCTTACACAAGCCCATCCAGATTTTATCCATGGATCCGAGCTCTCCTCTAACAAATTTCCTATTTTATTAGACCAAATAACATAACCCCTCAAATACTCTTCTGCATCATTAGATAACATCGGCCTCATGTCTTCTATAAAGTCATGAAACAACCCGTTAGACTTTTCTGACAGCAATCTTTGATTTACCCAAACCGCGTGCTTCCCAGCTAATTCGTGTAGCGTGTTAGATGCATCATCGGTGAATTCGCTATCACTATAAGCCTCTACAACAAGAGCTTGGCTTGCCAAGGACATCAACTCATCGAATTTCCAGCTTTTCCCGCCTCGTGCTGTTATTCTATTCACTAAGTTAATAAATGGGTAGACAGGGGTTTCCCGAATCGACATTCCCATAGTAACGTTGTAACCATCTTTTTTTACTGGAAGCGCCTGTAATAAAACTGGAAGTGACGATGCGTCTGGCAGAACAATTACTGTCCTATGTAGTTCGTCCTCCGTGAGGTCAATAATTTGCTCTCGTATAAACTGACAAGCGCTAGTAACGCTGCTACACTCAACTGTTGTTATTTTTTGAGTACTCGAAGACATTTCGTTCTTGAGTTTTGACTTCCAGACATCTCCAAAGCTGAAATCTCTAATGAAATATCCAGCTTCGTTTTGTGAATCATCGACATATGATAAATCAGCATCCCAAAACATAGAAAGCTTTCCTGTGGCATCCCATTTCAGGAGATATTTCTTTTCAGTAACAGTGATAGCCGCTAAACCGGCAGCAAAAACGTTGTTGTAATGATCAGTCTCACCTCTGGAACAGATGTTTCGACTCTTACGAGCTTTGGTTATCAACCCCTTTGTTTCTAGGGTGCTGTGAAGAGAAGTATAGAGGGGTAAAAGTCGACTCCATTGTTCAGAAAAACGGGTTTGGTCCTCAGAAAGATTCTTATCTTCTCCAAAACTCCAATCTTCGATATCTTTAATGTCTTTCAAGTTCTTGAACACGCTTGTTGCATTCAATTCGTAGTGATCGATTGAATGGAAATCGGCTAGAGCTACGGCCCCCCAGCTCAGATATCTATCGAAGCCCTCACGACCTCCCTTTTCATTCAACTGCACAGAAAACAACGTCGCCAAGACCTCTAGTGTGTCGGCTATTTGAAGAGATGCATCAGACTCTCCCTCCATGAAAGCACCTAATGTCATTACAGTCGGAAGCCTACACGGACCCACATGTATTCTTGCATAAGCTCTTTTGAATGCCTGCACAGCCCTATAGCTAGGAAGTACCACGGCACACATTTCAGGCTGGGTTTCTTTCATCACAGCTGCCGCTACTTCATCTAAAAATGAAGTTTTTGACAATGTTGGTTGAGGTTCTTTACGACTCATACTGCTAAGGTGCACCCAATTATATAAACTAGAAATTTATATTGTATTTTTATAGAAAATATTATTATCTATGTATCAACTTGTAAATATCACACCCCAAGTATCTGACACACTTGCAACTGCCGTTTCAGATGGGCCTACAAATAATCAGATACTTCTGATGGTAAGCGCTTTCATACTTGTTATGGGACTTATTCTTTGGAACCGCCTTGCACCGAGTAGATTGACAGCTTCATTTACTTTTCACGATGATGTAAAGAAGGCTTGGCTATTTATGGATTACAGAAAATTAGCAGCTGCAATTTCCTTAGAAGATATGTATACAACGCTTTCTGGTTGTGATTTAGAATCAAAAAAGACAATTCATCTAGCACTTATTGCAGTGCTATATTCTGACGGAGACTTTGCGACAGATGAGAAGGTTTGGTTTGATGAAGCGATGCAACGAATTCACTAAAGTGCATAATATTCAAAGTGATTATGACCTAACGGATAAGTTAACTTTTCACGTCCCGGCTCAATCAAAATTCTACGTCCGAGTTAATACTGACGATGAGTTGAGGAGTGCTATTTCCACCGCAAAGGAAAAGAACTTACAGATTTTAATTTTAGGTGGTGGAAGTAATATGCTCTTCCATCGAGATTTCGAGGGGCTCGTTATTCAGATAGGACATAAAGGCAAACAGATTATTTCAGACGACGGTAGAAGGGTTACAGTGGTAGTTGGAGCAGGGGAGGATTGGCATGATTTCGTCATGTTTTCTTTAGACAGAAACTTAGGCGGGATAGAAAATCTCAGCCTTATTCCAGGCTGTGTTGGAGCATCTCCAATGCAGAATATAGGAGCTTATGGAGTTGAGATTGAGCAAGTCTTAGATTGGGTAGAAGCAATAGAGATAGCTACGGGAGAACTGCGCAGATTTAGCACGGAAGATTGTGAATTAGGCTATAGGGAGTCCATTTTTAAATCCCGCGAAAAGGATAAATGGGTGATAGTTAGGGTGGCTTTTAACCTAGATAGAGAGTCTGAACTTGTTACTTCTTATGGAGCGCTCATGTCAGAGCTAAGTGATATTCCAGAAAACAAACGCACTCATAGGGATGTAAGCGACGCAGTCATACGAATCCGAAGATCGAAACTTCCAGACCCTGATGTACTGGGTAATGCGGGCTCTTTCTTCAAAAACCCCATTGTCTCTACGTCGGATTTCAACGAACTTCAGGCGACTCACTCCGACATTCCTCATTACCCTCAAGAGAATGGCGATGTGAAATTAGCTGCTGGGTGGCTGATCGATAGTGCTGGGTGGAAGGGACACGATAGGGGCACGCATGGGGTACATGAACTTCAAGCTTTAGTTCTAGTGAATAAGGGGGGAGCTAGTGGGGAAGAGGTTTGGTCTCTAGCAAAAGAAATCATGGCAAGTGTAGAAGAAAAATTCGGGGTGAGACTCCATCCAGAAGTAAACCAAATAGGCCTTTAACTTCTCTAGTATAGATTTTTCTAGTGCGGATCCTGGAAATCAGGATTCACAGTAAAAGTTGTATCCGTCAGGGCATGTAAAAACGCAAGTAAGGCCTCCTTTTGCTGAGGCGCGAGTTGTAAACCACCAGTAGTATATTTCATAAAAGTGTCAATGGTAGTCGATGGAACTCCCCCACTATTATAATGCTCAACAACCTCCTCTAGTGTATTGAACCTCCCATCGTGCATGAACGGAGCACTCAAAGCTACATTCCTGAGTGTGGGGGTTTTAAATTTTCCAGAATCTAGAACCCACCCCGTTACATCAACTCTTCCTGGATCATTTTCAAAGGTTGCGTCCAGTCCATTATTGTGAAAAAGGTAGTCGGAGAACTGCAACCCCGCTTCTCCATGACAATGGAAGCAATCCGCCCCGAATTCCCCACCGGGAGTTTCCTCTGGATCTCCTCCTTCCTTAAGAAAAAGTTGATATCCCATGTATTCTAAATCCGTGAGCTGAGTTTCACCTCTTCTCCATTTATCGAATTTACTATCTGCCGATATCATTGTCCTCATGAATTGCGCAATAGCCTTTACAGATAGATTTTCTGAGATGTCATCAGTACCGAAGGCATCAAAAAATAACTGAGGATAGCAGAGTTCATCTCCGAAGTCATCATTCTGTAAACGGCTAACCACCGTTCCCCAATCTACATTCATCTCAAGTGGATGAACGACAGGAGCTCTTGCTTGGTCTTCTAATGACTCTGCTCTTCCATCCCAAAAAAAGGAAGTTGACCAACCCATATTTATTATGGCGCTCGCATTTCTATTGCCTAGAGTTCCATTTACACCCGTGCTAAATTGATCTGAATCGCTGAAGGATGCGTCGGGAGTGTGGCAACTTCCGCACGATATAGTCTTATCTAGAGAGAGCGCTTTTTCCCAAAAAAGAAGCCGCCCTAGTTTTATCCCCTCTACAGTCATAGGGTTGTCCGCTGGAATATCCATAGGGGGGAAGAAAGCAGGTATTTCTACTGTGTATGGTGTTGTATTCCATGTCACTATTTTACCACAATCACATCCTACAGCAAGCATTATTATTGTGCTAAAAGTAGCTGAAAGATATTTAGAACTATTCAAGATCATTACTCAACTAAAGTCCAAGCATCTTTTAGATTGTCTACAAAAACTATGGCATTTTCCGCGTTACCCATGGTGTGACCTATTTCATTTAGATTGAATGTCCCACCGCTTCCGCTTATGGTTTTTGCTAAGTCTAATTCAAATTGAAACGATCTGATATCACGAGGGTAAAGAGTAATTGTGTTAGGTAATGCGAATGCCAATGTCCTGAATAGTGGGTTTGTGGCTGGATGCATTGCGAAGGGAGTTATGATTTCCTCCCCAGGCGTGTTTGCTACCTTCCCTTCAAATCTCATTGTAAAATACGAACTCATTAAAGGCCAAAACATGTCAGCCGAACCCACCACCCCCAGTGGATGGTCATTAGGATAATTAGTAGGGACTGCATCAGTATTCAACTCAGACGGCACTCCAACACTAAATCGAATTGAGTCAAACACATTGTTCTCAATAAACACTTCGAATGGGAAAACTCCGTCTACAAAATCACTAGATGGCATGAAGTCTAATAGCGCTAAGGATTGAGAGTTAACCCATCCCCCGTTAATTTGCCGCAGGCTTATATTACTAATATAGCTGAGTAGCTTCTCAGGCCTTACCTCTCTCCCTTCTATGTCGATAACTGTATCACCTATAGAGATGTTTTCGCCGTTCCAAGTTATCTGAGTGTATAATCCTATCACAGCAGGAGAAGTGTCTTCACCACATCCGCGACAGCCAGCACTAAATAGTAGCACTATTATAGCAATCGGTAGTATAAAGTTTCTGAAATTGTGTGTCATAATATGATAACTAAAAATTTACAATATAGTTGCTCAAAGATATTAATATTTATTTAAATTATGTCAAAAATACAATCAGGGAATTTCGAAATAGTAAGGGCATCAGCAGGTTCAGGTAAAACTTTCAGGCTCGTTCTAAGGTATTTGGAATGCGCTCTTCGGTATGATAACCCTAAGTATTTCAGTAGAATTCTAGCTCTCACTTTTACAAATAAAGCCGCTGGTGAGATGAAGTCTAGGATATTATCAGATCTAAAAGATTTGGTTGATGGAAAAAGTGATAAGATAGAAGATCTCAGTTCCAGCCTCAATCTCTCAGAATCTCAGCTAGTTAGTAGGGCCACGGTTCTACACAAAGAAATGCTTCATAGGTATAGCGACATAGCGGTTATGACTATTGACAGTTTTGTGAATCGACTTGTGAGAAGCTTCGCCCGCGATCTTTCCATAGAACAAGATTATAGAATCGAGATCGATTCTAACAGAGTGATAGAAGATGCGGTATCACAACTACTGGATAAAGTTGGGACCAAAGGGAACGAAAGTCTAACTAAACTACTCGAAGGGTTTGCTCTTCAAAAGGTTGCCGAAGATGAAGAGTCAGGTGTCAGAAGCCCTCTTAATAGACTAGGAAAGGCAGTAATTCAAGAGAAAATGAAGCATGTTATTTCCATGCTCTCTGAAATTGCGCCAGAGGATTTTACGTCCATCAGCAAATCACTTCGAGATGAGACTTCACATAGTGAAAAGCAGCTAAGAGATGTAGTTGTTAAAGCTAGCCTTCAATTTAGTGCTCTATGTATCGATGAAGATGACTTGCCTAAAAGAGGTGGTGTGATTCCGATATTAAATAACCTTAGGAAGGGATTCCCTGTCCCACCCACAAAAACGTTTCTTAAGTACGCAGAGAACTATGATGCAATGGTATTATCCGGGGCATCTGCAGAGTCAAAAGAAAAAGCCCAGTCATTAGGACCTATAATGATGGATGTCTTGGACACGGTACATAAAATGCAATCAGACACAGAAGAGGGAAGGAAATATCAGTTAGCTAAGAAACTCAATAAAAGGATAGCTCTTATGGGTACTTTGGCAGCTCTGCACCAGGAAATTGAGCAGGTACAGGTTGACAATAATATCAGGACTTTTCACGCTATGCATGAGAAAATTTCAGATATCGTTAAACGTAATCCAGCTCCATTTATTTACGAACGATTA
>CAWVZZ010000011.1:0-20033 GCA_963934745.1 uncultured Flavobacteriales bacterium
CGTTAAGACATTTGGTATAAACGGCTCCAGTGTAAACCAGGTTAATAAACGAGTATATACTGAACCTAACCCTAATGTTTATCTAGCAAGTTTCATGACTTTCGTGGGGAAGCATAAATCTGACCCAAAGGTGAATGAATGGTTATTAGAAGGATTCGGTGCATTTTTAGATATTCACGTGGAGTGCTTCGGAAACAGTAAGTCTGTACCCATTCACTTCATAGGTTCAGTAGCCTATCACTTCCAGGAGGAGTTGAGAGAAGCATGCGCTTTGCGTAATCTTCAGGTGGGGAACTTGATTAAAAAGCCTATTGATGGGTTGTCTAAATATCACCTTGATTACGTTCTAAAAAAGTAGTCTTCTTAATCTGCCCAAGTGCTATTAGGTGCGCCTGGGCTACCGCCGAAACTGTTTGAGGGTAGCCATGAACTAGGCAGGCTATTATCGAATCCTATGCCCCTCCATTCTAGTGATGGTCCATCTCCGTCGGGTTCTGTGGGCCACTCGCTAAAGTCCGAATACTGCACTCTGTCTATCTCCACTCCATCATCGTTCACTAGCCTAATGATGCCGCCATTATTGCTAAGCTCTGTGCCGCTCGAAAACTCTACGAGTTGAGTAGCATATGGTAGCTCCCCGGCATAAGAATCAATATCAGCAGTTATTAATACATATCGTCCAGGTTCAATATGTGTTCCCTCTGCAAACGGTGCTTCAACCTCATCCGTGATATACCATCCGCTTATATCTATTGTTACAGTGTATGGGTTGTATATCTCGACGAATTCCCATTCGCTATCTGGTCCTTGTTCGAAACTAGGATTATAGTGTATCTCTGAAATGACGGGGGCAAATTCCAATGCGGGATTACATATTTGACCATACAAGGATAATAATTCGAGTAAATCACCCCCATCTATAACACCGTTATTATTTAAATCTTGTGGGCATTGCTGACAGAAAATCATTGCTGGCCCTAATCCTAACAACACACATAACACATATTTATTCATTGCTTTTTAAGGCAAAGAACATGCTAGATCTAGAGGGTTTAAATTAGGTTTTGTGTACGAATATAGTAGGTTTATAAGTGTAGCCGAGCCTCGCAAACAAACATTGTGGTGGCACTGTCATCACAATCTATAACTTTATTGTAATCGCAACTGGACAGTGATCTGAGCCATGGACATCATTAAGAATAGCCTCGCCTGAGATATGATCTAATATCCTATTACTTGCGACCATGTAATCTAGTCTCCACCCCACGTTTTTCTCACGTGCACTCCCTCTGTAACTCCACCAACTGTATTTAATTTGCTCGGGATTTTTCGCACGCCAAGTGTCAGTAAAACCAGCTGCCAACAGGCAAGTTAGACCGTCAATTTCTGCCTGTGTATAGCCAGGGGTCTTGTTGTAGTTAGGTTTAGGACGAGCGAGGTCTATCTCACTGTGAGCTACATTCAAATCTCCACAGCAGATGACTGGTTTTGTCGAGTCTAATACCTGTATGTATTTTCTAAATGCGACATCCCATTTTTCTCTGAATGGCAGGCGTTTAAGTCCAGAAGAGGAGTTAGGGGTGTAAACAGTTACGAAATGAAATTTTTCGAACTCTGCATGCAGTACCCGACCTTCAGTGTCAAATTCAGGTAACCCTATGCCGGCCGTCACTTTAATAGGAGGGATGCGTGTTATTATTGCTGTGCCAGAGTAGCCTTTTTTAATGGCTGATGAACTGAACACCTCGTAGCCCTCTAAGGAGTGGAGTCCGAACAGTGCTTCATGTACTTGATCATCCTGTGCTTTCGTCTCCTGCAGTGCAAGGACGTCTGTCTCAAGGTTTGACATGATATTGTCGAAGTCCTTTTTAACGATAGCTCTAACGCCATTAACATTCCAACTTACTAATTTCATTCTGGTGGTAGATATTCTGATTGTTTACGCCACTTTTTGATTTGGTCCAAAACTATATCCATAGAACAATGTTCAACTAATGGATCAGTGGTTTGGTAAAGGTGATTCAGGTAGACTTTAGAATTAGTAAACTCCTTGGATGCTTCCATTTGCAGGAATTGAGGTCCATCTGGGCAGGGGTTGATTCGGTACAGTGAATATGCTTTTTCCTCGTGAGAGTATGAAGCTATCATCATGCCGCTATGATCATGCCCAATTTCAATAGGAGCAGGTGTTCTTAGGAAAAACGCATCCCATGGTCCGACATATCCCATGCTGAAATAGGGGTAAAGCCAGTTCTTGTGTGGTATTCCCTCTTCTGTTAGAGCGTCACTTAATTTCTTAGTGCTTGATCTCAAAAGCGCAGCGACAGAATCTGAAGGATTAAAACCCGAGTAGTTTGCCCATCGTCTTTTCGGAGTGTAGTACTCCATATCCCCTAATTTAAGCTTGTAATCAAATTCAGTAGGCATATCCAGAGTGTATCCCGGGTAATACAATTTTCTATCTGTTTTAATACCAAACTCTATCTCTTTGAGCATAGTGAGCGTTCCCAGGCTCCAGTCTGAATATGCTTCGTCGTATAACCCCAGGAGACTTGCCATAGCCTTTTCTCCGAGGTCGAAATAGCTTACTGCGACGAGTCTATCGCCATCGTACACACATACTTCACGGGTATCGAAAACAGTGGAATCAAAACCAGCATTCAGGTAGTCTATTAGAGTAGGGTGGATGAATCCTTTGAAACGGTGTTTATGTTGCTTGTAAAGTTTCTCCTTTTCCGGTGTGGGATTTGCTTTGCCGTATAGGATCTTAAATCTACGTTCGGCATTTCTTAGAATTTTCCTTTGGCTTTTTGACACTTTGTAGTGTTCTAAGTTGAGTCTTATGTTCACAACAGAATACACCTCGTTGTCTATGCAGACAAGATCCATTTTATAAAGCATTACTGCCCCCCTGAACCAACCGGATGCGAGGTACTGATCGTATCTAGATCTAGATAGCTGTCGGGGGTAGTGGGTTTGGACTAACATATCGAAGGTGTCAAATCAACCCCATTTTCTAATTAACCTCGAAATCCTAAGGCCGAACCTCCCAAAAGGAGGGAAGGTGAGGGGAAGTAAATTAAATCTAGTCGAAGCAGACACAAAGCTTCTGAGGTTTGAGAACGAATCGAAACTAGCCTTGCCATTCGAGCGACCCATTCCGCTATTGCCTATCCCCCCGAAACCCATTTCGGGATTAGCAATCTGAATGATAACTTCATTTATAGCAGTCGACCCTGCTTTAGTATTTTCGGTGAAGAAATTTATGTTCCTCGATTTAGAACTGAATATGTATAAAGCTAGAGGGTTAGGGTTTTTTGCAATAATCTCTAATACTTCATCCTTAGATTCCCATGATAAAACAGGAAGCACAGGCCCGAAAATTTCCTCCTTCATTATCTCCATGTCGGTAGTGCATTCAGTAAGAATGCAAGGTGCAATCTTTCGTTTATCCACTCCTAGTTCAAGTACTCCGCCCGGCACGTGAAGCTTAGCTCCTAATTTAACAGCCGCCTTAATAAGCCCTAAAATTCTATTGTAATGTCTTTCGTTTACAATTGCTCCAAGATCTTCGCTGTCAATAGGGTTGTCACCGAACATGGTCACTATCCTATTAGTTAGAGCTTGAACCATATCGCCTTCCATTTTCTTTTCTACAAGCATGTAGTCTGGCGCTATGCATACTTGGCCAGCATTCAAATACTTACCCCAAGCGACTCTAAGAGCGGTATTACCTAAATGTGCGCTCTTATCGACGATAACGGGGCTTTTGCCTCCTAGTTCTAGAGTTACCGGGCAAAGGTTCTCAGCTGCAGCTTTCATTACGAGTTTCCCGATTTCAGTTCCTCCAGTGAAGCAGATATGGTCGAATGGTTGGCTTGTAAGTTCAGCAGCCACTTCGGGGCCACCCAGAATCACGCTTACTGTGTCATTACTGAAGACAGATTCGATGAGCTTTTTTATGACATTTGAGGTGTTCGGAGTGTGTTCAGAAGGTTTCACAACAACTTTGTTGCCAGATGCTAGTGCGCTAAACAATGGTCTTAGCGTTAACATCACTGGGAAGTTCCATGGTGATATAATAAGCACCTTCCCCTTCGGTTCGGCTAATACGTAATGACTCGTCCCCATTAGTGCTAAAGGTGTAGAGACTCTTCTTTTTCCAGACCAAACATAAATATTCCTCAGGCAAATTTCGTATTCCTTTTTCAAAGGATATATCTCCTGCAGTAATGCTTCCGCTTCGGGTTTATTTAAATCTTTATGTAACGCTTCAATTAGTTCAGCTTCGTGCGATTCTATTGCACCCCAAAGAAGTTTAATGTTCTTCTTTCTAGTCTTAACTTTCTGTAGTAATGACATGTTTATTTCCCAGCGTCTAGTAGCTCTTTTAAGCCTCCAACAGAACTCATGAGACCAGAAGCTTCGTATGGCATGAAGACTGTTTTCTGACCAGCAGCTCCCTCTCTAAGGATTTGCTCTAATGTGTCTATATATTTTATTGCGATAAGATATTGAGCTGGATCTGCCTTAGTGTTAGAGACAGCTTCAGCGATGGTTTTAATTGCCTCAGCCTCTGCGCTTGCAACTTTAATTCTTGCTTCAGCCTCTCCTTCAGCATGAAGGATCTTAGCACGCTTTTGGCCTTCGGCTTCATTTATATCTGCACCTTTTTGGCCCTCGGCCTCAAGAATAGCGGCTTTTTTCGTTCCTTCAGCTTCGATGATTTGAGCTCTACGATTCCTCTCAGCCCTCATCTGCTTCTCCATTGCCTCCTTGATGTCCTGTGGTGGGTTAATGTCTTGAAGCTCAACTCTGTTGACTTTCACTCCCCATTTATTTGTGGCATCGTCCAGTATCATTCTCAGTTTATTGTTAATAGTGTCTCGAGATGTGAGGCAAGCGTCCAACTCCAATTCCCCGATTACGTTTCTCAATGTTGTTTGGGTTAGTTTTTCTATCGCGTTAGGGAGATTATTGATTTCGTAAATTGATTTTATAGGGTCAACTATCTGAAAGTAAATCAGTGCGTTGATCTCTGTCACCACGTTATCCTTCGTGATAACACTTTGTTTGGGGAAGTCAAATACCGTTTCGCGCAAGTCAACTCTTTCTCTTAGTTTAGAGATTAAGTAGCTGTTTCCCTGTCTATCTTCAGTGACATATCGCCACTGAACAGCTCTAGGTTTATCAATGACAGGTATGATTACATTTATTCCAGCCTCGAGAGTTTTATGATATTTCCCAAGCCTTTCAATAACCATTGTCTCACTTTGTCTAATGATTCTGACACCTTTTATAATGATTAGAGCTGCAAATAGTAGTATTAATCCTGTTAATATTGCTGTGAATTCCATTGTTTTAAATTTTTAAGTTGTGTTTTTATTAAATAGGGCGTACTGTTACTACCGCGCTATTTACTGCGATAATTTCAACTTTACTTCCCTTCTTTACTTCCCTTGTTAGATTCGAGGTGTCAATAATCGCTTTCCAATCATCTCCGTCTACTTTACATCGACATGACCCGCTGGACACATCTACATCAGTTGATAGTTCTGCTACTCTCCCGATTATAGCTTCGACACCGGTTTTAGTTCCGGACCCACTGAACCAGTGCTGCATGGCCATGGGTCTTAAAAATATAAGAGATAGAATTGAGGTAGCGGAAGCTATGAGGCTGTTATATTGCCAGCCCAGCCCTAGTAAATCTCCAATTAGACCTCCGACAGCTCCAACAGCTAAACATCCAAGAATAAGTGTAGGGGCGAAAATTTCCGCAATGAGTAATAAAAGAGCTACTGTAGCCCAAATGTGCCAGGGTTCAAAATTCATTTTTTGAATATAGTGATAGTTTTAGGAAAGTTTTGTGAAGTTTTTGTAAATCTGAAAGAATAAAATCGCTGTTGCTATTTGATATCTGGAAGTCAGATTTTTCAGTTCTCTCCTCATCGGTTAATTGATTATCCATTATTATAAGAATGTCCCCTCTGTTAAGCCCGTCTCGTTTAACAACTCGTTCTATCCTTTGTTCTTTGTCAGCACTAACGCATAACACCTTATTACAGCCAGATTCAGAGCCGCTTTCGAACAGAATTGCAGCTTCGCGTATAACATATGGCGTCGACACAGGCAAGCCGCCTATCCAATTCTCAAAACCCCTTTTTACTGCTGGATGAAC
The DNA here is from genome assembly GCA_963934745.1 of uncultured Flavobacteriales bacterium. GTDB lineage: Bacteria > Bacteroidota > Bacteroidia > Flavobacteriales_D > Sanyastnellaceae > UBA974. Next base: position 6,179 of record CAWVZZ010000011.1, read on the forward strand.
CAGATTGTTAAGGGATTCTAGCGCGTCTTCATCGGCGAATACAATCCGCCCCAGACTCTTCCGGTCTATATCCACTATTACTCCATTAGAATCTTTAGTCCCCACTGCTTCGCCGAAGCGTTCAACAACAGAGTTCCTTAGAGATGCATCTGTGACGTAAATATGGTGAGCGTGCTTATCTGAATCAAATCGTGGTATACCCAACGCTTCGAACACCTTCCCGATGGTTGATTTACCTGAGCCTATCCCTCCAGTCAAGCCGACTGTGAATATTTGATTGTTATTTTCGGATAAACTCATGATGTAAAGGTGAGAAAACCTACCGACCTTTGCATCACAATCTTATAGATAATTTCAAAATGGCTCATCTAGTTGCACCATCACTTTTAGCTGCCGACTTTGCTAACCTTCAGCGCGATATCGAATTTGTAAATGAAAGCGATGCTGATTGGTTTCACATAGATGTTATGGACGGAGTGTTTGTGCCTAACATAAGTTTCGGGATGCCTGTCATTAAAGCCATTGCGGAGCATGCAAATAAACCACTCGATGTCCACCTGATGATTGTCGATCCGGATAGGTACCTTGAGACTTTCAAGGATTTAGGGACAGATATATTAACTGTTCACGCAGAAGCCTGCACTCACCTACACCGTACGCTTACAGCAATACGAGCGTTAAACATGAAGGCTGGTGTGGCTTTGAATCCTCACACCCCCGTTTCAGTTCTTTCTGACGTGCTTAACGAAATTGATCTTGTGTGCCTTATGAGTGTTAACCCTGGTTTTGGAGGCCAAACCTTCATCGATCGCACCTACGACAAGGTCAGGGAACTCAGAGCAATGTCTGATGCTGCTGGCCTTAATATTCTCATAGAAATAGATGGTGGTGTCACGACATCAAATGCCACAGCCTTAATTAAGGCAGGGGCTAATGTTCTAGTTGCAGGTTCGTCTATTTTTAAAGCAGATAATCCAGGTGCTGCGGCTACAGCTATTAAAAACGCTTAGAAGATTATTTGCTAGGTTTATCAAACGCCGTTTAACAACCGTTTCCGTAACCTATAAGTAAACTTAGAAGGTCTGCTACTGTTGTGGACCCATCGTTGTTGAAGTCTCCAATGCAGTCCTCCTGACATCCATAGTTTGTTAGAAAGAGAAGTACGTCATCAGAACCCACGTTTCCGTTTTCTGTAAGGTCTAACTCAAGAACAGTTACGACTATTTCTACTGAAACATCACACAGCAGGGTGTCTAGGTGGTAGACCGACGCGGTGTATATCCCTGGGGCTGACGCTGTTATTTCGTTTGCTTGAGCGATCACTGTCATAGGTTCGCCAGTGGTTTCGAAGTACCAAACAACAGCTGCACTGTCCCAGTGCGTTGTGATTTCAAAACTTGTTTCTTCTCCCACACAAAGGGTCACAGTGGAATTGTCTAACTGCCCGCAAGCCGATGTGCCTTCCACAAATACATGGCGTTCGAAATCCTCCACATTATACCATTTGTCAACAACCCCACTTGTCCAAGTGAGCTTAAGGCTGTCAATAGATGTGGGTGAGCCGTCATTATCGCCTAGCCCGAAATGCTCGTAAAAGCTCTCCTGACCTAGGTAGTTCTCACCACAATGAGTTGTTCGGATTTGTGTCAGCCCGTTTTCGCTGAGCTCAATAAATGTACCTACACCCATTGAATTAGAGACGGTTCCCTGTAAGCCCATCTGAAAATAACTAGGACTTTCAGTTCCGAAACCTGAATTCATCCAAATTCGCGCCTTATGGTTGCCTGTATTGTGTACTACAAAGTCAAGCCAACCATTTCTGTCGAAATCTCCAGTCACCACAGTATTAGAGTTGAGTAGGTCGGTTGCGTATACCTCTGATGAGAATGGCTCAAAGTAAAAGGGAGTGTCCTCGGAACTGAAAGCATCGTCAAAAAGGGGGACTCCTAGGTTTTCATATATGAAATTATCTTGGAAAGGATTTAGCACTTCACTTTCTGCTACAAACAAATCTAGATCTGTATCATTGTCTACATCCATCCATGTTGCTCCCCAGCAGTATCTTACGAAATTCAACCCGTGCTCAATTGATGCCTCCTGAAACTGGCCGGATGCAGAGCCGACCAATAATTGTGAGCCTATGTATTCATTTCCTATTACTGTGCTTGTCATAAAGATATCCTGATGACCATCTTGATTGAAATCACCCAGGGATGCTGTCATAGCGTCTAGGACTATTGCTGCTCCAACTGCGGGAGCAACATCAATGAACTCTCCGTTCTGTTGGTTGTGGTAAAGTGCGTTAGCGCCGTTCTTGTCATTTATTACGTAGAGATCCTGCCATCCATCACCATCCCAATCGAACCAAATCGATTGAAACGATAGCCTCACGTAATCACCCATGGAAGATTCCTCAGTGACGTTAGTGAATGTAAACCCGCCGTCATTTCTCATGAGTATGTTTCTGTACTCTGGCCCTAGTTGATTGTTGAAGCTTTCTACATACCTGCATATGTGTAAGTCTAGGTCGCCGTCCATGTCATAGTCTCCCCACGACGCACCAGCGGCAGCAGTTTCGTCCTGCGGTATGCTAGAGCCTTCTGTTACATTGATAAATATGGAGTCTCCCACGTTTTCAAGAATATTAATCACCCCATTTACATCGGAAATGTAAAAATCCATATCCCCGTCATTGTCTATGTCTACCCATTGTATAGCTTTTGTTTCGGCGACTTGAGTAATAGGCAGAGGAATCATTTCAAATCCATCTCCTCCTGTATTCACGAAGGTTCTAACCGCCCCCGAAGTGTTTCCGAATGTCAAATCATCCCACCCATCTAAATTCCAGTCAGCTGCTGTTACTCCCGCCCCGAATACGCCATCCCAATCGTACTGAATGATGTTCCACTCTGGAGCGTAGTTGGTGAAGGTTTGGGCTACAAGAAAGGAAGGTGTAAGAAATAGTATGAAAAAGTGTAGCCTCATAATTAAGGCTTAATGTTCAATAGAAGCAGTTAGGTCAGCTTCTAGAAGTGATGTGCACATGGGCTCAAGCTTGTCGAAAGAACCATTTTTAACAATGCATTTCCCTTTGAGATGTATGATCATTGCGCATTGCTCTGCTTGAAGTGAATCGTGCCCACAGGTTGCAACTAGCTGGTCTATAACGTGGTCGAATGTGTTATGGTCGTCGTTGTACACAATCAGGTTCCACTCCTCAGTTATAGTAACTTTAACAGAAGCTTTATCTTCAGTTTCTACTTGGAATTTTATGTCGGAGTTCGGGAACATCATATTGTTGCAAATATAGTATGCGATGGGGGGGAGCGGGGTTGTATTTTTGCTGTATGTCTACACCAAGTAAAGATTCGAGTTCAGAAAGCGAACCCAGACACTTTATTCAGCAGAAAATTGACGCTGATATTCAAGCTGGTAAACATGGAGGTAGAGTTCATACTCGTTTCCCCCCAGAACCTAATGGCTATCTACATATAGGGCATGCGAAGGCTATCTGTATCAGTTTTGGGTTAGCTCAGGAGTATGGAGGCCTTACTAATCTTAGGTTTGACGACACTAACCCCATAAAAGAGGATGTTGAGTATGTCGAGGCTATACGTCAAGACATTAAATGGTTAGGATTCCAACCTACTGGTGGAGAGTTTTTTACTAGTGATTACTTCGATGAGTTATATAGCTATGCATTGAAATTAATTGATAATGGTAAAGCCTATATTGATGACCAATCTTCAGAGCAAATAGCTCACCAAAAAGGAACTCCTACACAGCCAGGCACAAACAGTCCACACCGCGATCGCACACCTTCAGAGAACCGAGACCTTTTCGAGAAGATGAAGGCGGGGGAATTTGAAGCCGGTTCTAAAGTATTACGCGCAAAGATCGATATGGCTAATGCGAATATGCATCTTCGCGATCCTCTTATGTACCGTATTATGTTCGCTACACACCACAGAACGGGTGATGATTGGTGCATTTATCCCATGTACGATTTCGCTCACGGTCAGTCAGATAGCATTGAAGGAATCACACATAGCTTGTGTTCTCTGGAATTTGAGGTGCATAGACCATTATATGATTGGTATATCGAGAATCTTGAAATTTTTCCTTCAGCCCAAACTGAATTCGCACGGCTTAATTTGGACTATACTGTTATGTCCAAGCGTAAGCTGCTGACTCTCGTAGAGGATGGATTAGTGGATGGATGGGATGATCCTAGAATGCCTACTATAAGCGGGCTACGACGCAGGGGGTATACTCCACATAGTATCCGAGAATTTATTAATAGAGTAGGGGTAGCTAAGCGTGAAAATGTAATTGATGTAGGTCTGTTAGAATGGGCTCTTAGGCAGGACCTCAACCGTGTTGCTCCTAGAGTAATGGCAGTTTTAAGTCCGATTAAACTGGTAATCACTAACTATCCAGAAGACGAACTGGAGTATTTGCCCTCAGTAAATAACCCCGAAGACCCTGAGGCCGGTTCTCGTGAATTACCATTCGGGCGCGAGCTTTGGATGGAGGCTGATGACTTTAAGATAGAGGCGAATAGAAAGTGGTTCCGCCTAGCTCCAGGTAAAATAGTCAGACTCAAGAGTGCGTACATAGTAGAATATGTAGATCACATCTGCGATGCCGATGGTGTAGTAACGGAAGTCCATGTGAAATACTTCGAGAATAGTAAGTCAGGGTCTGATACCAGTGGCATTAAGGCAAAGGGTACTCTTCACTGGGTAGAAGCCTCGAATGCCATAAATGCTGAAGTTCGTCAATATGATAGATTATTCGCTGACCCTTCACCCGATGGACATAAAGAGAAAGACTATAAGGAGTTTTTAAACCCTAATTCTCTAGAAATCCTTACAGGATGTAAACTAGAACCTTCATTAAAGGAGGCTGAAGTAGGTACGACTTTTCAGTTCACTCGTTTGGGGTATTTCACACCAGACAGTAAGTATAGTAAGCCTGGAGAACTTGTGTTTAACCGAACGGTGACTTTAAGAGATGGCTGGAAAGGCTAGACGACAGTAAGGCCCATCCCTTCTCCTAACTTCACCATCAAGTCGAATGCCTCGGTGGGGTCGTTCTTGATGTCTCCGTCGAGTATAGCCTCTTTTATGGCCTTCTTGATATCTCCTATAGGTCTTGAGGGAGGAATACCGAAAGTCTTCATGATCATCTCGCCAGAAACTGGTGGCTGGAAATTTCTTATGTGATCGTTTGCTTCAACTTCAGTTATCTTCTTTACTACTATGTCGTAATTCTTTAGATATCTAGAGACCTTGGCTTCGTTTTTTGAAGTTATATCAGCTCTACACAGTATCATTAATGAATCAATATCGTCACCAGCTTCATAAAGCAATCGCCTTATGGCACTATCAGTGACAACCTCTTTAGTGAGTGCAATAGGGCGTAGGTGAAGTAGTACTAGCTTCTGAACGAACTTCATTTTAGCATCCATTGGAAGCTTAAGTCGCTGGAAAATCTTAGGCACCATCCTGGCTCCTCTGTCCTCGTGTCCGTGAAAAGTCCATCCCTGCTTAGGGTGAAATCTCTTTGTGGGTGGTTTTGCGATATCGTGCATTATAGCAGCCCAACGCAACCACAGGTCATCTGATTTGTCACAAACATTCTCCAGAACCTGAAGGGTATGGTAAAAATTATCTTTGTGAGTTACGCCATTCCTATTCTCGACTCCATGTAGGGCAGACATTTCAGGGAAGAATCTGTCTAGAAGCTTAGTGCTGAACAGTAGTTTAAATCCAATGCTGGGTCTATCCGACATAATGATTTTATTCAATTCTGTGTGGATACGCTCCATGGAAATGATATCGAGACGCTCGGCATTGTGCGCAATTGCATCCTTACTTTCTTTGACAATTGTAAAATCTAACTGAGAAGCAAATCTTATCGCCCTAAGCATTCTGAGAGGATCGTCACTGAATGTTATATCCGGATCTAGTGGAGTTCTTATTAGACCTAAGTCCAAATCCTTCACTCCATCGAATGGGTCCACTAATTCGCCGAAATTAACGGAGCTAAGTGATATAGCCATTGCATTTATGGTGAAGTCGCGACGGTTTTGGTCATCTTCAAGAGTCCCATCTTCAACTATAGGTTTCCGACTTCCTCGAGAATACGACTCCTTCCTAGCTCCGACGAATTCAACTTCGTATTCCCCACACACGATCATAGCCGTCCCGAAATTCTTAAACACACTGACCTGCTTAATCCCCAACTCCTTAGCCACAGCTTTGGCGAGTTTAATCCCACTGCCTTCTGTCACCACGTCAATATCCTTGCAAGGCCTTTTTAGCATCAGATCCCTCACAAATCCACCTATAACGAATGAGCGTTCGCCCATACCCTCGGAAACTTTCCCTATGGTGCTAAATATTTTGTGGTCTAATGACTTCTTAAAGTTCACGGATTCTAGATATTACTTTGAATAAAAGATATACGGCTGCAAAAGTAGTAATTACTGTCGAATGATGGAGAATCTTCCCGCTTTGTCAAATGCTACCATAAATGAGGATTTATGATTGGTGTTTTCTGTGGCTCTGTGTGTGCTAGTGAAATCGACCTTGTTGACGATATCTCTTTCAATGTCGCAGAACCTAGCAGGAGTGGAAGCACCGGTTTTATTAGCACTAGTACTAACAATAGGTCTGTTTAATCCCCTAGACACGAACATGCTCCACTCGTCTTCGACCCTTCTAATTCCAAGCGATTTATCCTCTCCTAATATCGTGGGGTCTACATCGCGGCCTCCAGGCATCACTACAGTTGTGGGTTTATCAGAGCACTCAAACAAATCCCAAGCTGCATCTGGCACTACTTCTATGTGTTTCTGAATCAATCCGTCATCGGCTACAAGTACCAGCAATGGGGAGATGTTAGATTTTCCTTTAATATCCCTGAGTTTCTTTACGGCTTCGGGCTGTGTAGCGTCACATGCTAACCCCCAAACCGTGTCAGTGGCGTGGAGAATTACTCCACCAGCTCTAAGGGTTCTAACGGCCTCGATCGCATCATCACGCCATGGGGCGGAGTTTATCTTTTTGCGAGCCACTCTTCAACTGATTTTTCTATCCTTGCAATAGGGTCGTCCGATCTTTCGGGATTGAAATCTCTCCCGGTAACTTTTTCGTAAAGCTCTACATAACGTGTTGTAACTAGGTTTACGAAGTCGTGGTCTAGTGGGGGTGGGGTTTGGGCTTCGAGCCCCATAAAATCGTGAGACATCAACCACTCGCGAACGAATTCCTTGCTCAACTGCTTCTGAGGCTCATCTGCGGCTTGCCTCTCTGCATATCCCTCAGAATAGAAATACCTAGAACTGTCCGGTGTATGAATTTCATCAATTAGCATCAGAGCGCCATTTCTCAACCCGAATTCGTACTTTGTATCTACTAATATTAATCCTCTCTCAGCTGCCATCTCCGTACCTCTTTGAAATAGTGCTCGAGTGATTCTTTCGAGTTCGCTGTATAATTCCGGGGCAACGATTTTACGAGCGAGAATATCTGCAGGAGCGATGTCCTCGTCATGTCCCTCTTCGGCTTTAGTTGCAGGTGTGATTATGGGTTCGGGAAACTTATCGTGCTCCTTCATGCCGTCAGGCATAGCAGCACCACATAGGATTCTCTTACCTTTAGAGTACTCTCTCCAGGCGTGGCCGGTGAGATATCCTCTAATTACCATTTCTAACCTTATGGGTTCACATCTATAACCTACCGTTACGTTAGGGTCTGGGGTGGCAATGTTCCATGTGGGAACAATATCCCTAACTGCATTTAGGAACTCTGACGCAACTCCGTTCAAGACTTGGCCCTTAAAAGGTATGCCTCTCGACATAACCACGTCGAAAGCACTAATCCTATCAGATACCACAGCTACCATGAGGTCGTCGCCAATGCCATACATATCCCTAACCTTACCGAAGTAGGCTGAGGTTTGGCCTGTAAAATGGAAATCTGTTTTAGTAATAGGTTTCATTTCGTGTGTGAATCAAATGCAGTAATTACTGAGCGAACGAGTCTATGTCGCATTACATCTACACCTTTTAAACGTATGATATCTATGCCGTCGACTCCTTCTAATACTTTTAAGGCATACGCCAAACCAGATGGTTGTCGATTCGGTAAATCGACCTGGGTTTCGTCACCTGTGATAACGAATTTTGCGTCTCGCCCCATTCTAGTGAGGAACATCTTGATTTGGGGTATAGAAGCGTTTTGGGCTTCATCAAGAATCACGAAAGCCTTATCTAAAGTCCTTCCCCTCATAAAGGCAAGAGGCGCCACTTCAATAATGCCTTTTTCCATCATAGCCTGAACCTTGTCATGAGGCAGCATATCCGTTAAGGCATCGTACAGAGGCTGTAAATATGGATCTAGCTTTTCCTTTAAGTCTCCAGGTAAGAACCCTAAATTCTCTCCAGCTTCAACAGCCGGGCGTGTGAGGATGATCTTCTTAACCCTCTTATCCTTCCATGCTTTAACGGCCATGGCTACAGCAGTGTATGTCTTTCCCGTTCCCGCTGGTCCCACAGCAAAAACCATGTCATCAATCTTTATGCTCTCTACTAGTTTGTGTTGATTTGGTGTGCGGGCTTGGACTTTGTTTCCATTAGGGCCGTGAACGAGGATGTCATCTTTGCCGGCATTGCGCATCACCGATGCTTCGTCGGATTTCACTAGTATTTCAATGTCATCGACACTTAGAGTTGCGTACCTGTCCACATGCCAAACCACCATCCTCATTACTTCCTCAAATCTGCCCAAATCGTCTTTGTCGCCCTTTACCATGAAGTCACTTCCTCTGGAAACTATGCGTAATTTGGGGAAATTATTTTGTAGTGCGCGTAGGTTTGAGTTACCGTTCCCGAGTAAAACTACAGGGTCTAACCCTTCTATTGAAATCAATGTCTCATGCATGTGGAGGACAAAAATAGCTTCACGACCTTTGTGACGTGCCTATTATTACATTAATCTCTGATTACGGTCCTGAAAGTTTCTACGCAGGTATACTGCGGGGTGCATTGGTAGCTGCTGTTAAAGATGTGACGGTCATAGATTTAACCCATAATATTCGCAAATATAATTCTGTAGATGCTGCGTTATTATTAAGGTCTTCAGTTGCAAATTTCCCTAAAGGAACCATACATCTTATCGCCGTTTCTGCAGAGTCAACCCCTAAATGTCCGCACAGAATTGTTAAGATTGATGACCAATACTTCATCGGGGCAGATACCGGCACCTTTCATTTGATATTCGGAAAGGAGCCAGACGCAGTTTATGACATGAGCAGCATGATGGCAGATTTTGATTACCCATCGTTTCCGGAGCGAGCTATGTTCGTTCCAGCGGCAGCACACCTAGCTAGGGGAGGTATTCCTGAGCTTCTAGGTAGGCCATCATCATTAGTTAATCCGAAGAGCATCCTTAAACCAGTGTATGAGGATCATGTTCTCACTGGCCATGTGATTCACATTGACGGGTTTGGGAACTGTGTTACTGATATTGATAAGGCATTATTTAGAGAAGTAGGAACTGAAAGAGGATTCTTTATAGTTATGCGTTCTAGTAGAAGTGATATTAGAAAGATAGACATCACTTATAGCGACGTCCAAACAGGAGACTCTGTGGCTATTTTTAATCACATGGGATTATTAGAAATTGCTGTTAACAGAGGCGCACCAGCATCTGGTCATGGTGGTGCTGCCAGTTTACTGGGGATTAAAGTCGATGATGTTATTAGGATAGAATTTTCGAAATAATGGATAGAGCTACTTTAGTGCGTATAGTTAGACTCACATTCAATGAGGAAACTATTAGTGAATTTGAAGATTTATATGCGGAACACTCCCCAGCCATTGCCTTGAGAAAGGGATGTTTAGGAGTGGAACTTGTTACGGACTTGCGTAACCCCTACGTGAGGGCTACAATTAGCCGATGGGAAGATGAGGAGAGTTTAAACGAGTATAGAAAATCTGAGCTGTTCGGTGTTGTATGGCCGGCAACAAAGAACTTGTTTACTGCTAGACCGGAGGTTTGGTCATATTTATTACCCGAAGGATGAGGGCACTGATATTAAAGGAAATACGAGGTTTTTTCAGTTCGCTGATCGGATATGTCGTGGTACTGGCATTCCTGTTGATGGTGGGGCTTTTTCTGTGGGTGTTCCCAGGCCCGTGGAATGTTATGTCTGTGGGAATAGCCAGTATGGATCCGTTTTTCACTCTCGCGCCTTGGGTAATGATCTTCTTGGTTCCAGCTATTACAATGAGGATGTTTGCCGAGGAAAGACGGAGTGGAACATTGGAGCTTTTGTTAACCCGCCCACTTTTAGAGTGGCAGATAGTATTAGCGAAATTCATAGGGGCCCTTGCATTAATAGCTATGTCACTGCTGCCCACTTTTGCATTCGTGTGGGTTATAGGTGAATTAGGCAGCCCTGTTTGGAATATAGATTTAGGTGGGGTTTGGGGGTCGTATGTGGGATTATTTATGCTCGCATCTAGTATGGCCGCAATAGGACTTTTTGTCAGCTCTATGACTCGTCAACCTTTGATTGCCTTTCTGGCTTCTATGCTGCTGTCTACTTTGTGTTTTATAGGCTTTACGGCACTAGGTAATTTCTCTATTCTGGGAAGCTGGGATTATCTATTTGAACAGATAGGCCTTGAGGCTCACTATAGAGCATTAAGTAAAGGATTTATTGATACTCGGGATATAGCATATTTTATTTTCGTTGACGTTCTGTTTCTTCAACTTGCTAGATTTGTTCTTGCGCTTTCTAGGGGTAGAGTAGGAAGAGAAATGGTGCGCCTGACAATAGTCATAGCAACAGCAGTGGTAGTACTATTTGCTAGTCAGATTAAACACACTTCATTTGATCTTACGGCCGAAAAGAGGCATACGTTGACTGAGGGGTCTGCAATGCTGTTGGATGAGATTATTGAAAAGGAGAAGCAGGTTGTAATTACTTGCTATTTATCAGGAGAATATCCTGCTTCTTGGAAGCGGCTGGAGATTGCCATTCGCGAGAAATTAGAGGAGTTTGCTGGAGCTAGTAATGGGCATTTGAGATTCCAGTTCGTAGATATTTATGAGTCTGGTGATAGGCAGACTATAGGCCAAAACGAAGAACGTCTCCAAGAGTTAGGAATGTCGTTTACACGTATAGGACATGAGTCTGGTGGTAGTATGACATTTCAGAATGTTTGGCCTGCAGCATTAATAACGTGCAACGGAAAGGAAATTCCTGTTCAGTTTTTCAGCAGCGAAATCCCAGAGCCGTCAGATTTAATGATACAGGGCTCCATCAACTCTATTGAATACCAAATCTCATCTTCCATTCGCCGCTCCTTGTTCAGCATCAAGCCGCAAATCGCATTTATAGAAGGGCACGGAGAATTACAAGAAGTTGAATTAGGGGACTTTATCTTGTCTCTAGAAGAAGATTATGGGGTTACGAGAGTGAAACTAGACGGGAAGCTACACATACTAGCAGAGCGATTAAAGGGCATGAGGTATAGAACGAATAGATTCGATCTCGCCATTATTGCAAAACCTGACTCTATGTTCTCTAAATACGATCTGCTCATCCTCGATCAGTTCCTTATGGCTGGTGGACGTATACTTTGGATGGTAGATGCATTAAGGGCTGATTTGGACTCCCTTCGTGGAACTGGCACCACTATGACTACAACGGTGGGTCTAGGCATACGTGATCAACTTGCCGATTATGGAGTTCAGATTAATAACAACCTTGTCGTTGACGAAAACTGTGCTCTTATAGAACTTGATGCTGGCCCTAGAGGAAATCAGAGAAATGTTCAATTGTTTAATTGGTATTTCGATCCCATTACAATTCCAGCTCTTTCTAGCCATCCGATAGTAACAAATCTAGACCCAATTCACTTCAATTTCGTGTCTAGTTTAGATACTCTAGAAACAGATGAGGATGTACAGAAAACTATCTTGCTCAGCAGCTCTGAAAGGTCTAGAGTATATAGAGCTCCAGTTAGAGTGTCAACTTCAATAGTCGAGTTAAAACCTGACTATTTCAATAAGAATACTGCACCTAACTCAATCTTTGCTGTATTGTTAGAAGGATCGTTTAATTCTCATTTCACAGATAAATTACCTCCAGTACTTATTGACGACCCCGACTTTGCTTTCAGAGCAACTGGAAAACAGTCTGCTATGGTTGTTATTTCTGACGGAGATGTTTGTAGAAATGAAATCATTAATACTCAAGAGGGCATTCGGTTTTTTCCACTGGGATATGATAAGTATACGGGTAAAGTTAAATACGATAATAAAGAGTTTTTGAGAAACGTGGTAAATCATCTTCTCGACGAAAGCTCCATGATTTCTGTTAGATCGCGCTCCATTACCCTAAGGTCTTTGGATAGTGATAAAATCATCAACGAAAAACTATACTGGCAGTATATAGCGCTTGCAATACCACTTTCTTTAGTAATTTGCCTCGCATTAATCGTTCTTAAGTTCAGGAAGATTAAATACGGAAAGAAATAAATACTACAAATGAAATCAAATCTTAATCTTCTATTCGTTCTCATACTTGTTACCGGTTTTACTGGTATTATTTGGTGGAATGGTCAGCATAACGGCAATATTAATTCAGATGCCTTTACTGATTTTGCCGTTGAAGACACTGCATCTATCACAAAGATTATTATTACTGATATTAACGGCACAGCGGTTCTAGATAGAACCGGAGATTCTAGGTATTGGACTTTAAATGGCGAGCATAAGGCAAGAAAGTCTTCTACGGATTTGATATTAAAAACATTAAATAGAGCTAAAGTTAAAGCTGCCGTCCCCTCTGCACAACGCCCTACGGTTCTTAAAAACCTCTTAACAGCAAAGAGAGTAGACATCTACCAAGGATCCAATTCACCAGTTAAAACTTGGTTCGTGGGAACTGCTACTTCTAACCACACTGGAACGTATATGCTTTTAGAGATTCCTGGGGCCGGAAGGTCAGAGGAACCATTTGTGGTTCATATGGATGGATTCTCAGGATTCCTTACAACACGGTTTTTCTCTGATGTCAACGAATGGAGGTTTACTGGAATCTTTGACTTTCCCAACCGGTCATTAAAATCGGTTGAAGTAATTAATCACAATGAACCACACGAAACATTCACTCTTAGAGCAGATACTACAGGCGAACTCAATCTTTTTGTTGATGAAGGTCTGGAGATTGGATACACAGACACCCTGATAACAAGAAATCAATTCCTACTGTTTAAAAAGGTTCACTTCGAGTCTTTCAATAGCCGCTTAAGCCTTGTCGAAGAGATTGATCTTAAAAACTCACATCCTGATTACACAGTCACTTGTGAGGGGTTAGATGGTAGGGTGGCAAGAGTCAGGATTTTTAATTTGAGCGAGGAACATAAATACGGCTTAACTGATGATGGACAAGTCGTACTAGTCCAAACCTATGTTTTCGACCCATTACTCAAAGGTCTCTCAAGTTTACTAGGACTTGAAGATCAGCCCGGCGAAGGCACTCCATGACTTTTCGTTTCTAATAGTGTCATAAGATTTTTCAACCCCTGTATGTTCTTCATACATCCAATCATTGATTGCGCGGCCTAGCATATCAGAATTCCCAGGCGTTACTAGCTGCCCCGTAACTCCATCTTGTATCGATCCCGAAAGGTCCCCCACGTCAGATGCAATTATTGCCTTATTGTAATGCAAAGCTGTGGCCACAACCCCGCTTTGTGAGGCCTGTAAATATGGCAACACCACACAATCGGAAGCACCGAAAATGGAAGGCAACTCTGACTCGTCAATAA